>NZ_NEVB01000075.1:0-7900 GCF_002259925.1 Aeromonas sp. A35_P
ATCCTTTTGTTGAGACTCTTATGGTTCTTTTGTTTTTGTTGTTAATTGCTTAGTGTTAAAAGTAATTGGCTCACGTTCGACGGTTTGCCAGGCAGCCCGTCGGCCAAGAAAAAAGGACAATATGACAGTCAAACTCGAGGTCAAATCACTCTACAAAATCTTCGGCGATCAGCCGGAAAAAGCGTTCAAATTGCTGGCCAAAGGCCATGACCGCGCCAGAATACTGCAAAAAACCGGGCAGACCCTGGGGGTCCAGGATGTCAATCTGGCCATCGACGAAGGGGAGATCTTCGTGGTGATGGGCCTCTCCGGCTCGGGCAAATCCACCCTGGTGCGTCTCTTCAACCGGCTGATCGAGCCGAGCCGCGGCCAGGTGCTGATCGATGGCGAGGACATTGCCGCCATCTCCGACAGCGAGCTGCGTCAGGTGCGGCGCAAGAAGATCAGCATGGTATTCCAGTCCTTCGCCCTGATGCCGCACCTGAGCGTGCTGGAAAATACCGCCTTCGGGCTGGAGCTGGCCGGGGTGCCGCTGGCGGAACGTCAGCAGAGCGCCCGCCAGGCACTGCAGCAGGTGGGGTTGGGGCAGTGGATCGATGCCTTCCCCGATGCGCTCTCCGGCGGCATGAAGCAGCGGGTCGGGCTGGCCCGTGCCCTTGCCAATGACCCCGATATCCTGCTGATGGACGAGGCTTTTTCGGCGCTGGATCCACTGATCCGAACCGAGATGCAGGATGAGCTGCTCAAGCTGCAGGCCAGCCAGCAGCGCACCATCGTCTTCATCTCTCACGATCTGGATGAGGCGATGCGCATCGGCGATCGCATCGCCATCATGCAGGACGGCCAGCTGGTGCAGGTCGGCACCCCGGACGAGATCCTCAACCAGCCCGCCAACGACTATGTGCGCGCCTTCTTTCGCGGGGTGGATCTGGCCCATGTGTTCAGCGCCCGCGACGTGGCCAGCCGCAAGCAGATGCCGCTTATCAAGAAGCACACCACCGACGGGCCGGGCAACGCCCTGCGCCAGCTCAAGGAGCAGGAGCGGGAGTTCGGTTACGTGGTGGATCGCCGGCGCCGCTTCATCGGGGTCGTCTCGGTGGAGTCGCTCGGTCAGGCGGTCAGGGCCAAAGGCAGCCTGGAGCAGGCGCTGCTGGCGGACATCCAGCCCATCCTGGCGGACACCGCCCTCAACGAACTGATCAGCCAGGTGGCCTCCGCCCCCTGTCAGGTGCCAGTGGTCGAGGAGGATGGCACTTATCTGGGCCTAATCTCCAAGGCCAACCTGCTGAACACCCTGGACAGGAGTACCCCGGCATGAAGCGGATGAATCCCCATTTTTTACTGAGCGGGCTGCTGGCCCTGGTGCTGCTGGCGAGCCCCTCCCTGCGTGCCGATGAGGTGGCGACCGACCCTTGGGGCGCCACGGCTTCCAGTGCCACCGAGGTGGCCGATCCCTGGAGCGATACCGCCACCGCCGCCACTGACTGGCAGAACCAGATCGAGACGGTGGACACCACAGCCTCAGTCGACTGGCTGGATCCCTTCCAGCAGGCGCTGGTGCCGCTGGACAGCTGGGTCGAGGGTGGCATCGGCTGGCTGGTGGAGAACCTGCGACCGCTGTTCCAGCTGATCCGCGCGCCGGTGGAGCTGACCCTGAACGGCATGACCCATCTGCTGCAGACGGTGCCCTCCACCCTGATGATCGGCCTGCTGACCCTGATCGCCTGGCAACTAGTGAACGTCCGCATGGCGCTGGGGACCCTGGCCTCGCTGGTGATGGTGGGTCTGATCGGCGCTTGGTCCGATGCCATGGTGACCCTGTCGCTGGTGCTGACCTCGCTCTTTTTCTGCGTCTTGCTCGGGTTGCCGGCCGGTATCCTGCTGGCGCGGAGCGAGCGACTGTCACGCTGGACCCGGCCGTTGCTGGATGCCATGCAGACCACTCCGGCGTTTGTTTATCTCATCCCCATCGTGATGCTGTTTGGCATCGGCAACGTGCCCGGGGTGGTGGTGACCGTCATCTTTGCGCTGCCGCCCATGATCCGGCTCACCATGCTGGGCATTCGCCAGGTGCCCGCCGATCTGGTGGAGGCGGCCCACTCGTTCGGTGCCAGCCCCTCCCAGCTGCTGTTCAAGGTACAGCTGCCGCTCGCCATGCCCACCATCATGGCCGGGGTCAACCAGACCCTGATGCTGGCGCTCTCCATGGTGGTGATCGCCTCCATGATCGCGGTGGGGGGGCTCGGCCAGATGGTGCTGCGTGGCATCGGCTGGCTCGACATGGGGCTCGCCTCCATCGGCGGCCTCGGCATAGTGCTGCTGGCCATCGTGCTTGACCGCCTGACCCAGGCGATGGGACAGCCGGATCGCAGCCGTACCGGTCGCTGGTATCAGCGCGGCCCCGCCGCCCTGCTGCTGCGCCTGCTCGGTCGCGACAAGCCAATCGATTACAAAGGAGTAAATGCATGAGACTGATCACCAAGACGCTGACCCTGGGCTCCCTGCTGCTGAGCGCCCAACTGCTCGGCCCGTTCGCCATGGCCAGCACCGAGCTGCCGGGGGAGGGCGTGCGCGTTCAGCCCCTGCAGAGCTCCTTGCCGGAGGAGAGCTTTCAGACCCTGCTGGTCAGCAAGCTGATGGCGCGCCTCGGCTATGACGTCCAGCTGGCCCAGGAGGTGGACTACAATGTGGCCTACGCCTCGGTGGCGCAGGGGGATGGCACTTTTCTGGCCTTCAACTGGATACCGCTGCAGAACAACAAATATGAGCAGGCTGGCGGCGACAAGGTGTTCTTCCGTGAGGGCACCTATGTGGCCGGGGCCGCCCAGGGTTATCTCATCGACAAGCAGACCGCGACCCGCTATGGCATCACCAACCTGGGACAGCTCAAGGATCCCAAGCTGGCGGCGCTGTTTGACGGCGATGGCGACGGCAAGGCCGATCTCATCGGTTGCAACCCGGGCTGGGGCTGCGAAGAGGCGATCAACCGCCATCTGGCCGAGTTTGGGCTGACCCCCACAGTCACCCACAAGCAGGGCAACTATGCGGCGCTGATCGCCGATACCCAGGCCCGCTTCAAGAGCGGCAAGCCGGTGCTCTACTACACCTGGACCCCCTACTGGCTCAGCAGCGAGCTGGTGCCCGGCCGGGATGTGGTGTGGCTGCAGGTGCCCGCCGATGGCCCTGATGCGGCCAAGACCCGGCTGCCGAACGGCAAGAACTACGGCTTCCCGGTCAACACCATGCACATCGTCGCCAACAAGCGGTTCGCCGAGGCCAACCCGGCGGCCGCCAAACTCTTCTCCATCGTCAAGCTGCCACTCAATGACATCAACGTGCAGAACGGTCTGATGAACAAGGGGCAGAACAAGCCGGCGGATGTGGAGCGTCACGCCGATGCTTGGCTCAAGGGCCACGAGGCGCTGGTGAACGACTGGCTGAATCAGGCGCGCGCCGCCGCCAGGTAATGAGGGCGGTAGGTCGCTTTTTTGCGCAAGGAAAAACGCCCGGCAGTTGCCGGGCGTTTTTTATGGGAGCCATGCGGGTGGAGCGTCTGGCTCAGATGCCGGAGCCGTCGCTCTCGCCACTCTCCTCGTGCAGACCGCATTCGCGCTTGAGGCCGAAGAAGCGGGTCTGCTCCTCGCTCATGCCGGGCTCCCACTTGGTGGTGGTGTGCACATCGCCCACCGACAGGTAACCCTGCTCCCACAGGGGGTGGTAGGGGAGGTCGAACTCCTTGAAGTAGTAGAAGACGTCCTTGTTGCTCCAGTCGATCACCGGCAGGAACTTGAAGCGGCCGCGCTGGATGGCCAGCACCGGCAGCTTGCCCCGGCTGCCTGACTGCTCACGGCGCAGACCCGAGAACCAGGTGCGGGCACCGAGCTCGTTGAGGGCGCGATCCATGGGTTCTACCTTGTTGAGCTGGTTGTAGCGGGTGATCCCCTCCACCCCCTGCTCCCACAGGAGGCCGAAGCGGGCCTCCTGCCAGGCCGGGGTGAGCGCGGCCCGGTAGATCTTGAGGTTGAGGGCGAGACGCTCGGTCAGCTCGTCGATGAAGCGGTAGGTCTCGGGGAAGAGATAACCGGTATCGGTCAGCACCACAGGCACATCGGCCCGCTCGCGGCTCACCAGGTGCAGCATCAGTGCCGCCTGGATGCCGAAGCTCGACGACAGCACATGCTCTCCCGGCAGGTTGGCCAGGGCCCAGCGCACCCGCTCGGGGGCGCTCATGGCATCCAGCTGCCGGTTGAGGGGGGCCAGCGCCTCGACCTGCTCCTCCCGGCTCAAGGCCAGCAGGGCGTCGAGGTCGAGCCGGCCGTCGGCGGTGCGCGCCAGCCGGGCTGTATCAGTCTGTTCAGGCTGCATAGAAGTCCCTCGCGGAGTCGATGACCGGGGCTATGATCCCGGCGCGAATGACGAAATCGCCGAAGCACTCGTCCGGGTTGCGCTCCTTGGCCCAGCGCCCGATCAGGGCGTCCAGCTCGGCCAGGATCTGCGGCTCAGTGATGTTCTCCAGGTGCAGGCGCGGGATGCGGGTCCCCTCCAGGTTGCCCCCCAGGTGCAGGTTGTAGCGGCCCGGCGCCTTGCCCACCAGACCCACCTCCGCCAGCATGGCGCGGCCGCAGCCGTTGGGGCAGCCGGTGACCCGGAAGATGATGGCGTCATCCGCCAGGCCGTGCTTGGCCAGCAAGCCTTCGATGTCGGTGACGAAGGCGGGCAGCATGCGCTCGGCCTCGGCCATCGCCAGCGGGCAGGTAGGCAGGGCCACACAGGCCATGGACTGCTTGCGCTGCTCGCTCACGCCGTCGTCGAGCAGGCCGTACTGGCGCGCCAGCGCCTCGATGCGGGCCTTCTCGCCGGCAGGCACGCCCGCGATGATGAGGTTCTGGTTGGCGGTCAGGCGGAAGTCCCCCTGGTGCACCTTGGCGATCTCCAGCATGCCGGTCTTGAGGGGCTTGCCCGGGAAGTCCAGCAGGCGGCCGTTCTCGATGAACAGGGTCAGGTGGTGCTTGCCGTCGATCCCCTCGACCCAACCGAAGCGATCACCACGGCTGGTGAACTCATAGGGGCGCACCGGCCCGAACTGGATGCCGGCACGGTTCTCCACCTCGGCCTTGAAGGCCTCGACCCCCACCCGTTCAAGGGTGTACTTGGTCTTGGCGTTCTTGCGATTGACCCGGTTGCCCCAGTCACGCTGGGTGCTGACCACGGCGGCTGCTACCTCCAGCACGTGGGAGAGCGGCACGAAGCCGAAATCGCTCGCCTTGCGCGGATAAGTGGTGGTGTCACCGTGAGTCATGGCCAGACCCCCGCCCACCAGCACGTTGAAGCCCACGAGCTTTCCGTGTTCGGCAATGGCCACGAAGTTGAGATCGTTGGCGTGGATGTCCACGTCGTTGTGGGGCGGGATCACCACGGTCGTCTTGAACTTGCGCGGCAGGTAGGTCGACCCCAGGATCGGCTCCTCGTCCCCCCCCAGCTTCTCGCCGTCTAGCCAGATCTCCACGTAGGCGCGGGTCTTGGGCAGCAGGTGCTCGGAGATCTTCTTGGCCCACTCGTAGGCCTCCTGGTGCAGTTCTGACTCCACCGGGTTGCTGGTGCATAGCACGTTGCGGTTCACGTCGCCGGCGGTGGCGATGGAATCGATGCCGGTGTTGTTGAGGGTCTGGTGCATCAGCTTGATGTCGCGCTTGAGCACCCCGTGGAACTGGAAGGTCTGGCGGGTGGTCAGGCGGATGCTGCCGTACAGGCTGTGTTCCTCGGCAAACTTGTCGATCACCAGCCACTGGGCCGGGGTGATGATGCCGCCGGGCAGGCGGGCGCGCAGCATGACGTTGTGCAGGGGCTCCAGCTTCTGGGCGGCGCGCTCCGGGCGAATGTCGCGGTCATCCTGCTGATACATGCCGTGAAAGCGGATCAGCTGGAAGTTGTCGCCGTTGAAGCCGCCGGTGAGCGGGTCCTTGAGATCCTGCTCTATGGTGCCGCGCAGAAAGTTGCTCTCGCGTTTCAGACGTTCGTTGTCGGCCAGCGGTCCTTCCACCGGTCCTGGAATAACTTGTTTGCTCATCAATAGACATCCCTTTGATAACGTTTGGCACGACGCAATTCGCTCAGATACTCTTCTGCTTCCTCACGGCTCTTCTGGCCATGTTCGGCAATCACATCCAGCAGGGCTTCCTGCACATCTTTGGCCATATGATTGGCGTCGCCGCACACATAGAAGTGAGCGCCTGCTTCCAGCCACTGGTAGAGCTCGAGCCCCGCCTCGCGCAGGCGATCCTGCACATAAATCTTGTTGGCCTGATCCCGGCTGAAGGCCAGGGAGATCTTCGACAGCAGGCCCGACTTCACATAACGCTGCCACTCCACCTGATAGAGGAAATCCTGGGTAAAGTGGGGGGTGCCGAAGAAGAGCCAGTTCTTGCCGTCGGCCCCTTGCGCTTCCCGCTCCTGCAAGAAGGCTCGGAAGGGGGCGATGCCGGTGCCCGGGCCCACCATGATGACGGGGGTATCGGGGTTAGCAGGCAGGCGGAAGTTGTCGTTGTGCTCCACGAATACCCGCACCTCGGCATCCTCAGGCAGACGGTCCGCCAGATAGGAGGAGGCGGCGCCGCTGCGCACTGTGCCGTCTTCCTGCGGGTAGCGCACTACGCCGACGGTCAGGTGCACCTCTTCCTCCACCTCGCTCTGGCTGGAAGCGATGGAGTAGAGGCGCGGAGTGAGCGGGCGCAGCAGGCCCAGCAGCTGTTCGGCTGTGAGCGCGGTCGGGAAGCGTTTGAGCACATCCACTACCTGGGCGCTGGCCACCAGCGCGTTGACCTGGGCCTTGTCTCCGGCCAGATCTTTGAGCGCCGCGTTGTCCGAGATCTCTGCCAAGCCGGTGATAAAGCCGCCGTGCAAGCGAGTCAGCTCCAGCTCGCGGCTGAGCACCTCGCGCAGGCTGCCGCGGGCGGTGGCCTCGTCGCCGGAGAGATGAGCCAGCGCCAAGACCTCACCGACCAGGTCGGCATCGTTGTCAAACCAGATGCCCAGCGCATCCCCCGGCTGGTAGCGGATGCCGGACTCTTCGAGGCTGATCTCGATGTGGCGGATATCCTTGGTCGAGTCGCGACCGGTGATCTTCTGGTTGACCGAGAGTCTGGCCGGGAAGGGGTTCTCCTTGTTGTACTGGCTGTGGCCGACCGCCTGTTGGACCGCGCTGGCTACTCTGCTGCCGGCGGGGCCGGCGGAGAGGGTGGCGGCGATGGCGTTGAGCGCCTGTTCGCCCCATGCCTTGGCGGCATCCTGATAATCCACGTCCAGGCTGGCGAGTTCATGCACCCGATCGGCGCCGGCCTTGGTCAGCAGGCTGTCAAAGTCCTTGCCGGTCTGGCAGAAGAACTCATAGGAGCTGTCACCCAGCCCCAGCACGGCGAACTTGAGCCCTTCCAGCTTGCCAACCTTGCCCTTCTTGAGCTGCTCGTACAGATCGACCGCGCTCTCCGGCGGTTCACCCTCCCCGTAAGTGCTCACTACCACCAGCAGGTGGGTCTCTTTCTTGAGCTGCTTGGGTTTGTAGTCCGCCATGGAGGTGAGGGTCACAGGCAGGCCACGGGCCTCGGCCTGCGCCTTGATGGCACTGGCCACGCCCTTGGCGTTGCCGGTCTGGGAGCCGTAGAGAATGGTCAGATTGCCGCTGGGGGTGGCTGCTGCTGCCCCGGTCACGGCAGGCTGGCTGCCCGCCTGGGAGAGACCGTAGAGATAACCGCTCACCCAGGCCAGTTGCTGGGTATTGAGGGTCGATAGCGCCTGGCTCAGCTGTCGCTGCTGCTCGTCAGATAGGGGAGTCAGGTTGGTCAGGGAGTCCTTCAATTGCATCACACACGTCTTCCATGGTCTGATTTTTGGTCAGGTTAAGGGG
>NZ_NEVB01000076.1:0-7859 GCF_002259925.1 Aeromonas sp. A35_P
CCCCACACACGCCGATTGGCTGACCGTCTGGCATCAGATCGAGCCCTACAGCCTCGACTATCTCGCGGAGTTCTGCCCGGATGCGGATCTGGCGGCCTACAGCCGCCGCAGCCGCAAAGAGGCAACCGGGCTAGGCCGTAACGTCACCGTATTCGATAACGTGCGTGAATGGGCCTACACGGCGATTAGAGCGCACTGGCGGCCCAATGGGTACGACGCATGGCTCTGTGCTGTGCAGGCGGCCTGTGAATGTACTAACGCGTTTGGCTTGGAGCAGGGCGGCCCGTTGCCCCATAGTGAGATCAAGGCGACGGCTAAGAGCATCGCCCGCTGGACGTGGCGGAATCTCACCCCATCCACGTTCGCTGATTATGTTGATCGGACACATACCCCCGAGATTCAGGCCATCAGAGGGGCTAAGGGTGGCAAGGTATCCAAGGGCGGGGGAAGGCCGACAGGGACAAACCGGACTAACTGGGCGCTGTGGGAGGCCATCCAGAGCATGAAGGCAGCTGGATACCCGCACAGCACCATAGCCGACGATCTCAACATCTCGGCCAGCACCGTTAGCAAGTACGCCAAAATTTCAAAATAGCGATCGCGAAAACAAGCCTATATCAGATAACAGCGCCCGAAGGGCGTTCCTTAGCCCTTGATCATTCAAGAGAGAGGATCTTGGCGAGGTGGTTAAGCCCGTTCCCGAAGGGCTGTCCATCAGGCCGTGGGTTTGGCCTGTGGGCAGTAGGGCTTATCCACGGAGCCGGTTTTGCCTTGCTCTATCTGGCGAATATCCTCTATTGCGGCGGTCAGCAGCTCCGGATCATCTTCCTCTCTAGCGGCCTTAAGGTATGCCGCTAACTCCGAGGGCGTTGTTAGGTAGTCTGCCACTTGGTACAGGCTGAATACAGCCTTCAAATCGCTCTTTTGACTCATCAAATTTCCATTATGATGCGTTTCTGATGAAGTGGCTTAACCTTGTTCCAAGCCGGATCTGGTTCGGGCATTCCCATGACTGAATTTCCTCTATGGGCCAGAGCAGAGCTGAAGCGGCGCAGGGCGCGTTAACGCCCAAACCCCCGACTCGGCTTCGGGCCTTTCTCGGGAGCCATCTTCCGTCGGATCTCGGCCTCCAGCTTGCGAGCCAGGGGTCGCTTCAGAATTCGGAAAATAAAGCACGTTAAGAGATTCGATACCCAGCAACGGCGCGGCTTTGCGCAAGCTGCTCCCCCCTAGACACAGAATTTTCGAGGTTCTCGAAACTCGGCTGTTTCAGCCGTGCAATACGAGAGTGGTTTTCGAGAAAGTAACATGCCATACCAGCACTGGCACGGATCTGATTCTCATTGATGCCTCTCAAAAACGGTCGTTTATGAGAGTGCTAGCCATGCCACTGGCTTACCGTGCTTTATTTTCCGAATTCTGAAGCGGCCCCAGCCAGATCCTGCTCCTCCTGCCTCCGCTGATTGTCCTGCTGCATCGCCACGGCTTGCTTGAGTACCTCCGCCACCTGCTCCTTAGATAGCCCCTTAAACGGCTCCTGAAGCGCTTGGAGGCGTTTTTGGGTGTCAGCCAATGCCATCCTAGCCTTAACGGCTGCCCCGCGCTGAGAATCGCTTTCAGAGGCTTTCTCGGCGACAACCTTGAACGCCTTCGCAAACTTGGCGTTGAGTCGCTCCGCTACGCTGGATCCCTGCCTCTGCACACGCTTAGCGTGCTTTATTTTCCGTTTTCTGAGGCGACCCCGGCAAGTGTTAGCCGCTACCTAGCTAACATCTCGCGAGAGTGATCCAAACAAGCCTTATCAGATAACAGCGCCCCTTTAGGGGCGTTCTCATTTCAAAAAGCATTTCAGAGAGAGGATCGGTGCGAGGTGGTTAAGCCCGTTCCCGAAGGGCTGTCCATCAGGCCGTGTGTTTGGCCTGTGGGCAGTAGGGCTTATCCACGGAGCGGGGTTGGTTTTTTCGTACGTACGAAATTTGAGGTGCTAGGGCAGGATTCGCAATGTGCTGGCAAGTGCCTCCGGCGCTATCCGGCGAATCTCTTCTATTACCGCAGCCAGCAGTACCGGATCGTTCTCTTCTTTGGCGGCTTCTAGGTAGGCGGCGATCTCCGCGCTGTTCGTCAGGTAGTCGGCAACGTTGTATCTACTGAACTGTTCTTTCTTCATCCCATCAACCCCGTAAAACGACTCTTCAAATAAGGCTTTTGATGGTTAGTGCATTAGGTAGGCACCCAATAAAGCCCCCGATAGTGCCAGTGCCCACCCCACGACCCCAGCTATTCCCAATGCAAACCCCCTGTCGCTGTCGAGGTGGCGCTTGATTTGGTTGCTGGCCGCTTGCGCGTCCCGCAAGTTCGAGCGCAGATCGGCGGCAGTCTTTCCGGCTTGCTCCGATAATGCGGCTACCTCGTCGCGCAGTTTCTGCACCTCAGTGGCGATCTCTGCCCCCTTCGATTTCAAATCAGTCATTTGACTATTCAAATTTTCTTTTTGATTTACTGCTAGTGTCTGCCGGATGTAATCGGGGATGCTCAAGTTTTCCGCCAGTGCTGCCCGCTCGATCTCCCCCTTCTGCTGCTCCGATACCCGAATGCTTACAACGCTCATTCCGCCCCCTGTTTACGCGTGTTTACAACGAGTAAACATCAATTACAGCAAGGCTTAGAAGAAATTTCGGAATGTTTTTGATGTAAACAGCTTCGCGCAGAGACAGGCACGACACCGACTGTATACAGGCACGAGACCGACCGTATACAAACTGCGTTTGTACCGTCGACGTGCCTGCATCCTATCGGCGTGCCAAAGGGGCTCCCCCTTTGAAACCTGAGTGCGGTTCTACGAACCTGAGCAATGCAAATCAAAATAGGAATTTGATGGTTCGTAATTATGATTTGATGTTTGGTCACGTTGGTGTCATAACGTAGATATGACACCATCAAAACAGGCTTTTGATATGGAAGAGATCAAAGCAAAGTGGGTATTTGAACAGGGGGGCTTTGCCAAGGCGGTGATCGCCCCGACCCCGATGGGTGCCGGCTACCATCTTCACCTGGTGAAGTTTGGCCGCAATGCTGAAACGGAAGTGCTGGAACGCCAGCGCGGAGGCTGGCGGGTCTTTAAGACCATCGATGCAGGGGTGAACACGGCGCACACCATTGGTTTTCGCCGTATTGAGATTGATTTGAGCAGCCGCTAAGGAAGGTGCGAATAGTGGGTCTCACCTTTCGCAATCAGGAATACTTATATCCAGCGTTCTACCGCTTCGGCGGTATCGCTGGGATTGGTATTAAAACAAATTTTAGCAGACGGTGCAAATTGATGGACTGCATTTACTAGCTTTTCAAAAACTAAAAAATGCTCATCAACGGTTCTCACTCCGGCTCCAATTAAAACACAGTCGTAAGTTGCTTTAGTTAGCGCTTCACTCACTGTTTTAAATGCTGTGTCAGCAGAATTTATATATATAAGCTCTGCATTGTAGCCGATCGAGTTTAGTTTATGTAGGTCTTTCTCCAATGCTAAGTGTAACTTTTCAGGCGTCAATTCAGGCCATTTTTTGTAGTCAACGACATCTGGATTCCAGCCCACCAATGCAATTTTTCTTCGCATTTACAATACCCCTATTTTAAGGCTATGTCCCAATTACGTGTTGAAAGGCTAATCTTGAAGTAGGCCATCACCTTGAGGTCTACCATCATGGATACCCCAGCCTTTCAACACCTGTTGTCCCTCTTTCCCCAGTTAACACTGCGCCAGCGCCGTGTTGCTCAGCAGGAGCTCACTGCCCCCCACACCATTACCTCGCTCAATACTCAGTTACCGGCATGCAGTGGATGCCCACATTGTCAGGCAGATGTCGCCCTGCTGGCGCCTTGGGGCTGGAGTCGGGGACTGCGCCGCTACCGTTGCAAACTGTGTCTGCGCACCAGCACCGTTCTGACCAAAACGCCTCTGACCCGGTTGCGTAAAGCACAGTGCTGGGAAGAGTACGCGCAAGCCCTCATCGAAGGGCTGACTGTCCGCCAGGCAGCGCGGCGCTGTGGGGTCAGCAAAAACACCGCGTTCCTCTGGCGTCACCGCTTCTTGCGCGCCATGGCAGGCCATCAAGCTACACGGGAGGAGGGCATCGTTGAGGTCGATGATACCTTCTTCCTTGAATCGTTCAAGGGGCAACGGGGGCTGCCGCGTCCGCCAAGGCATCGTGGTGGCAAGGGGCGCACCCGTGGAACCGGGCCGGATTACATCCCTGTGATGGTGGTGCAAGACCGGGCAGGCCACCATGCGGATTTTCAGCTGGAGAAGATAAATGCCGAGACGGTCATCGCGGTCTTGAAGCCGCTGGTGTCACCGGATGTGGTGTTGTGTAGCGATGGTGCGGGTGTGTATGCCAGTTTTAGCAAAGTGCATGGAGTGACTCATCAAGTAGTGCGCAATCGTCAGGGTGAGCGAGTGGCCGGTGCGTATCACATTCAGCATGTAAACGGATATCACCATCGGTTGAAAGAGTGGATGGAGCGGTTCCATGGCGTGGCGACGCACTACCTGAAGAATTACCTGGGTTGGCGCAGGATGCTGGAGCGTTACGGGAGGGGCGTCAATATCAAAGCATGTTTGCATGAGGCGCTGGGGCGCCCCATGCAACACGTAATTGGGACATAGCCTATTTTAAATATCAGTTGATGAAGGTGCTGAAAGACACCAGTTTCTAAACTCAACTGCAAAATGATTTAAGTGTCCGCGCACAAGAGTTTTTTCTGCCAAATAAGGAAGTACAATCGTTAATTTGGCTTGCATCCCACTTTTGAAATTTCTCAATTCATGCCCGGCATAAGCAATTACGTTATCATTTACGCTCTTCACCTCTAAACCAAAACTTATATCAAAAGATTTTTCTTGTTCAAAGGCAGGTATGTCGGATACTGAAATAAAGCGCCCAAAAACATGCCACGGGTAATTATCCTCACCTATATTCTCGATTATCTCAGGTCCTCCACTTAAAATTCTGTTTCTGTAGTGATCTGGGTGGGCAGCCCTGATTTCTGGCTCGTTATTATTTTTTATTAAACCCATAAAATATAGATGGAAATCATCAGCTGAAAGTCCATCTACAGTTAACAATACGCTATTTGATTGCCACTTACCTTCAGATTCACTAACCCATTTCTCTGATTTGTTAGTTGTTTCTAATAATTCACGCGCCATGATTGAATGCATCATGTTAGGGTCTATTTTAGATTTCAGGAAATTCAAAGCATGGTGGGCTCGCGACAGTTCCATATTAATGATGTCCGCTTCTTCTATTAAGACGCCATCAATTAATGCGGAAACATTTCTGTGCTTATTATTCTTATACATACATTCTATCCTCTTGATCAACAGTGGTAGCAGTACAAACCTCATCACTCCAGTTTTGCCTCAGATGGCTCCCGGCTGGTGAACGGTTACCATAGGGCCTGGGCCTTTCGAGGGACATATTAAGGCAGGAACAAAGCTAAAAAATGGGGCTCAGGATGGCCCCATAAAGCCACGGGGTGTGGTTATGATTCAGGATACGTGTCAACTTACGGCTAGCATACTTTCTAATCATACGTAACAAATTTGGCTAGTTATGTACGATAGGACTGAAATATTGGTCAGTTTGATTTGTTGAGCAGTGTAAGAGTGATAATGCGGTTCAGCGGTACTGCCCTCCGCGAACCGGAACAATCCGGCACAAAACAGGGACAATTGCAGGAGGAGGGGAAGAAAAGCTGGGGCCACTGACCCCATTTTTCCGCCATCGAGACTGCTTATCACGAGGATGACTCGACGGGCGGCGCAAGATACTGAAACAGGCCGCAAGATGCAAACTAGGGCTGAAACCATACCCCGCAGGATCCGGCCCTAAAACCGCCACAGAAGCGTTGCAAACTTTCAGGCGGTAAATGCCCTGTCTTGTGTGTCGAAACGCCCCAAAACGCGATACAGGCGGCCTGTTCGCCGCCAGCGCCCTGTTTTAGCCGCTAAAAATCGCAATTGAACATAAAAGGCGTTATGCGCACCTCAAAACACCCTTCGATTCGCCAGTTTTTGGGGGTTGTACAACCCCGAATTGCAGTACTGCAATTCGGGGGATCGGTGGACATTGATGGTTATCTAGTCGCACAATGTAAACATCTGACTACAAGGGGGTGTTATGAGCGTAATGTCTGTCCGTCTGCCGGATGAAGTAGACCAGCAATTGGGGCAGTTGGCCCAGTCTACAGGCAGAACCAAATCATGGTTGGCCAACCAAGCCATTCAGGATTACTTGGCGCGAGAAGCTTGGCAGATCGCGCAGATTGAGGCAGCATTGATCGAGGCTGATTCTGGCGATTTTGTGCCTGAAAAGGAGATGATGGCGAAGTTTAATCGGTGGGGTATCAATGCAAGTTAAGTGGCTGCGCAAGGCTGCGCTCAACTTGGAGGATGCGCACGACTTCCTATCGAGAGAAAACCCGATAGTGGCACAGGAGTTTGTGCGCGAAGTGTATCGGCTGGTTAGCCTGTTATCGACTCAGCCGGCCATGGGGCGGCCCGGGCGGGTTCCTGGAACGAGGGAGCTCGTGGTGCAGCCCTATCCGTTCCTGCTTCCGTATCGGGTGCAAGGGGATGAGATCCACATTCTGCGGGTGTTCCACACCAGACAACGATTCCCAAGCCAGTTGTGAGTTAATGCTTGGGTTGAATGAGTCCTTTTTATTAAGGTTCTGGTATCTTGATCGCTTTCACTGAAAATAAAAAATGGAGTTTTTCATGAGGGTTGTTGTTGCTGTTTTTTTGGCTCTGGCGCTTTCCGCCTGCGGGTCTGCGGACAAACCATTCTTGGGGTTTTGGAAGGTTCAGGGCGACCGCTTTGAATATTTGAAAATCGAGAAAAACGGCGAAGGTCATTTGCTGACAAGGTATGGAAATAGCATTTTGGATGGTTCGGTTGAACGCAAAGAGTTTCCTGCGACCATCAAAGACAACACGTTGACGATTGGGGCGCTTGGCGTCAGTGGCGTTTACAAAGAATCGGATAAAACTTTGGTGCTTAATGGGAAGCAAGTCTTTGCCAAGGTCGATGATGCTGAGGCACTTAAAGTGATCGAAGCCAAAGAGCAGGAAAAGGCGCAGGCAGAGGCCGATTGCAAGGCATTGCAAGAAGAGGTCGATCGCAAGAATCAGGAGCTCAAAGGCAAGAGCAAAGAAGAGTGGAATGCTTACGTTAAGTCCTTGGATGGCCGCAAGCCCAAGCGTTGCTGGTTAAAAAATACCGGAATGGCATGGTAACCTTGCTCGATAAAAAGGGGATGCTGTAACGTATTGCCCAGAAAAGACAAACCCCGAATCTCTGTCTAATCAACTTGGCGGGAGATTGCAGAGAGTTCGGGGCCGTGACTTAATCACAGGAACAAGAATACCACATGGATCACATCAAACAACCCAGAGCCGCCAATAAGCGCGGTGCTCGATGGTAAAATCAGCACTTCAAGTTGCTGCATTCGTCGAACGTCTCCCTCGTCGCCCCTACTGCACCGATGATCCGGCTCATGGGCTGCGCATTCGCCCGCAGGCCTCCGCGCTGGCCTATCGCCACATCCAGCATAACCCCCCGCCGCATGTGGCGGCGTTGGTGTTCGACTTGGACAAGGCGGACAGTTACCACGCGTGGCAGGATGCCGGCTTGCCTGCCCCGCACTGGATCAGCGTTAACCGCATGAACGGTCACGCCCATATCGGGTACATTCTGGCCGCCCCTGTAGCGCGTACCAGCGCAGCACGGCAAAAGCCGTTGCGTTACCTGGCTGCCATAGAGCACGTTCTAGCGAAGCGGCTAGGGGCTGATTTAGGGTAC
>NZ_NEVB01000077.1:0-45846 GCF_002259925.1 Aeromonas sp. A35_P
TGTACAGATCTAGTTATCACCTGACACCGGCCTCAAACCGGTGTCTTGTTTACGCTACTTTAGTGCGCACTTCCTTCGGTATCAATTTCAGACCCTTCTTGAACATGCTGTAAGGCGTCTGTCCCTCCATCATCCTGCCCTGATGTGGCCGCTGGGTGTTGTAGTGCTCCAGGTAGCTATCCAGGTCTGTCTGCATCTGCTCTACCGATTCATACCAGGTCGTCCTCCCCTTGATACGGAAGTGTTCATCCAGCAGTGTGCGATGCAGCCGTTCGATAAAACCGTTGCTCTGCGGCCTGCGCACCTTGGTGGTTCTGTGCTCAATGCCCTCCAGTTGCAGGAACAGCTCGTAGGGGTGATGGTCAGGACGTCCGCAGAACTCGCGTCCGTTATCCGACAGGATGGTATAGACCCGTGCCTCATGGGCTTCGAAGAACGGCAGCACCGCTTCATTGAGCACATGAACCGAGGTCACCGGCAGCTTGCTGGTGTAGAGCCGTCCCCAGGCGTGGCGGCTGTAGCAGTCCAGCACGGTTTGCAGATACACCTTGCCAACCCCCTTGAGCGCCCCCACGAAGAAGGTGTCGACCGCCACCAGTTCCCCGGTGTAGTGGACCTCTATCTGGCGTTCTCGGAACTCGGGGCTGAAGCGCTCGAGCAGGCGAATTTGCTCGTCATTGAGCTCAATGCTCTGCTCCCGGTGGGTTTTCTCGAGGCGCAACAAGCGGTCATGTTTGGAGAGCAAGTCGTGACGTTGCCACACGCCACGCACACCGCCGGCACTGACGTTGATACCCTGCAAGGCAAGCTCCTGCGCCACCCGTAGCGGACCATGGGTAGGTCTGGTGAGGGAGTAATCGAGGATGGCCTGCTCAATCTCGGGAGCAACTCGGTTGGGATGCGCCCCTTTACAGCCCGGCAGTTTGTCGAGCAAGCCCTCGGCCCCATAGGTCTGGTAGTTGCGCCGGATTTCGTAGAACTGCTGACGGCTGTAGCCGATGAGCTTGCAGGCTTTGCTGACGTTATTGAGCTCTTTGGCGAGCTCTAGCAGGCTGAGTTTGCGACGTGCTACTTTCTCGTTGGTGGTCATACGGTGACTCCAGATAACACGGTAGGGGTACCGTTTTGTTATCCGGTTTGAAGCCGTATGACCACTCCCTTTTGTGGGCAACTGTCAGGTGAATACCATCTCCATACAGATGGAGGGCAGAGAAGGGGGCTCACAGGCTGAAAGCCTTTCAATCAGCGGAGGAGCCGCTCCGCCAATTGCATGGTTGCTTGCCGCGTAAACAAGAGGGGAGCTATTCCTCGATCGACTCTTGTTCGTCGTCAATCACCTCATCGGCGCCAGCCTGATACCAGCCGGTCAGCGTCTGGGCCAGCTTTTCCACTCCGATGTTGTTCAGCGAGGAGAAGGCTTCCACCTGGATATGTGGGCCCAGTGCCGCCACGGCCTGACGTACCTTGATGACCTGATTGTTGCGCGGACCCGGACTCAGCTTGTCGGCCTTGGTCAGCAGCAGCATGACAGGCAGTGCGCGGTGGGCGCTCCACTCCAGCATGTTCATGTCAGTATCTTTGAGCGGATGACGGATGTCCATCAGGATCACCAAGCCTTTCAAAGACTCGCGACGCTGCAGATATTCAGCCAGGGACTTTTGCCACTTAAGCTTCATTTCCAGCGGAACTTGCGCATAACCGTAACCCGGCAGGTCGACCAGACGCTTGCCCGGCTCCAGCTCGAACAGGTTGATCAACTGGGTGCGACCAGGGGTCTTACTGGTACGCGCCAGGTTCTTGTGCTTGGTCAAGGTATTCAATGCAGATGACTTACCGGCGTTGGAACGGCCGGCAAACGCAATCTCGACACCCCCATCATTTGGCAGGTGACGGATGTCGGGTGCGCTGGTCACAAAATGCACCTTATTGAAATTCAGAGTTTGTGTATCCAACGTAAATTCCCCATAGAGATAGAGGGTTATAGAGTTACTTTTTTGTGAAATCGTGTAAAATGGCGTCGCTTAAACGCGTTTATTTTAACATGCCTTCAGCGGCATGGGATCTGGAAGCCTAATAACGAGAAGTTGGAACGCCATGAAGAACCTAGTCATTACTCTTGCTCTGATGGTTGGCGTAACGGGGATGGCACAAGCCAAGGGCGATGCCGCTGCGGGACAAACCAAGGCTGCCGTTTGCGCGGCCTGTCACGGACCGGACGGAAACAGCCTTGTCGACATGTATCCCAAGATTGCTGGTCAGCACGCATCATATATCAAAAAGCAGTTAGTTGAACTGAAGGCTGCAGCTTCCGGCCAAACTGGTCGGGTTGCTCCCATCATGGGGCCGATGGCGCTTCCCCTGTCCGAACAGGATATGGAGGACCTGGCTGCCTACTTCTCCAGCCAGAAGGTGACGCCGATCGCCGTGCCCGATGATGCTGTGGCGGCAGGCAAGGCGCTCTACATGGGGGGCGACATGAGCCGCGGTCTGGCTGCCTGTACCGCCTGTCATGGTCCTCGCGGTTCCGGGGTCGAGCAGGCCAAATATCCGAGCCTCTCCGGCCAACACCCCGCCTACATCAAGGCTCAGCTCACCGCCTTCCGGGCTGCTGCTCGTGACAACGATCCGAACGGCATGATGCGGGACGTGGCCAAGATGCTGACCGATCAGGATATCGAAGTGCTGTCCAAATATGTGGCGGGTCTGCACTGATTGCGGTCGTTTATCCAATCCGTTGATATTGACGAGGAGCCAGCGGCTCCTCGTTTCTTTTTGGCCTTTAACACCATTTGGCCAATTTTTTCTCGCATTGTTGTAAGAGATCTCCCATTCATGAGCCTGGCCAGGGCTTAAAAATTTCGGGAATAATGCTTAGTAATTCATTAATTTCAATATGTTAAATGACAATAGATGGGTTATCCCCATTTGAAAACGTTCCCGGTGGATTGAGCCACTTTATTTAATTGATACAGTGGATGCATGGAGTGGCCCGCAGGGCAGTTCACGACAGGGATGACGTGAAAGACAGGATGTCGAGGCGGCAGGACGCCATGGAGCCATGCAAGTGGCAGGCAAAGGATTGAAAAACCAGGATGGTGACCGTTCAGGAAGAGCGGGGCTGCGGGAAGCAACCACCCCAGAAGATGACTGGACGTCGTCGGCATGGGTCAGGCAAGCACACGCACATTCAGGATCGACCAATTAAGGTCAGGACGACCACACAAAGATATGATGCGCAGACGTATCACCACGGACAGGGTGATTTGCAGCCAGGGATGGGACTCGCATAAACATATCAAGGCAGCTTCGGCTGCCTTTTTTCTTTTGGGTCATTAACCCGCCCGGTCATTCTGTGTCAAAATACCAGCAACATGCCCAGAGGATGCCGATCCTGCGGTATTTGGCGGTCATTCATGGCCGGATGGGTGCGGGATCCCACTTTTTGTTTCTCGTCCATCACTCCCGGTATCAGCATCCTCCTCGGCCCACATCAGGCCGGGAACGGGTTTCAATCCAGTTATTTGTCGGAGTCAGTCATTCATGTCGGCTAAACAACCCAATCGCAAGCCCGCCGGTAAGCGCAAAGAATCAGAGGCCAGTGCCCAGGAAGGCCGTGAGCGCAAGCGCGCCGCCAAGCGCAAGGGCTTGAAGGCCGGATCCCGCCAGCAAGTCGAGCAGAGCGGCAAGAAAGGCGGTACCAAGCAGGCTAAGGACCCGCGTATCGGTTCCCGCAAGCCCGTCGCCCTGATCGTGGAAGATAAGGGTGGCAAGCCGGTGGCGCCCAAGCCGGCCAAAGAGAAGAAGCTGGTGATGACCCCCGAGCAGGAGCTGGCCTCCATCGAGAATGATGATCGCCTCAATGCCCTGCTGGATCGTCTGGATGCCGGTGAAACCCTGGAAGCGACCGAACAGGCCTGGGTCGATCAGCGGGTCGATCGCTATCAGGAGCTGATGGACGAGCTTGGCATCATCGACAACGATGACGACGAAGACGACATGGACTTTGATGATGCCGACTTTGACGAGCCAAGCCAGCCAGCCTCCGAAGAGGAGCTGTGGGATCGTTTCACTCAGGTTGACTATCAGCCGGAGCCCAAGCCCGAGCCGAAGAAAAAGTGATGAGTGGATGGATGCTGGCCGCCCTGTTGGGCGGCCTGATTTTGTTGGGGCTGGCCTTCTATGCCGGTTCCCTTCTGGCCCGTCTCAAGCGCCAGCACGACAGCCAGCAGCAGGCCATCGCGGCCCGCAATGAGCGTATTCTCGAGAGCGTCAGGGTCATTGCCCACGCGGTACGAGATGGCCAGTGCGACTACTCCGAAGGTGCCATCCGGCTGACCAACCTGCTGGATGCACTGCAGATCAAGGGCGGTCGTGCCTTTGCCGGTGAATTTCCGGGTCTGTACGGTCTCTACGAGAAGGTGAAAGAGATGCCGACCCATGAGGCGAGGCGGGCCCTCAAGCGCAATGAAATCATGAAGATGGATCTCGAACGCAGTGGCTATGAGGCCGAGTTGGAGGCGCAGATCCTCAAGGATGTGGCCCGACTGAAGGATTTTCAGTTAAGCCGGTGAGCCAATAACAACAAGAGGAAGCAAGCGTGCAAGCAGAACAGATTGTGTGGGATCAGGCCCTGATCGAAAAATATAATTACAGCGGCCCGCGTTATACCTCCTATCCCACTGCGCTGGAGTTCAACGAGGGCTTCGGTTATCCGGACTTCGTCCAGGCCGCGAGCCAGTATCCGGCGCGCAACCTGTCGCTTTACGTGCACATCCCCTTCTGTCACAAGCTCTGCTACTACTGCGGCTGCAACAAGGTGATCACCCGTCACCGCCACAAGGCTGACCAGTACCTCGATTACCTCGAGCAGGAGATCAAGGCACAGGCCCCGCTGTTCAAGGAGCGGCTGGTGACCCAGCTGCACTGGGGCGGCGGCACGCCCACCTATCTGGATGAACCCCAGACCCGCCGACTGATGACCATGTTGCGGGAGCACTTCCATTTCGCCGAAGAGGGAGAGATCAGCATCGAGGTGGATCCCCGCGAGATCGAGCTCTCCATGCTGGACGTACTGCGGGAAATCGGCTTCAACCGCATCAGCCTCGGCGTGCAGGATTTCAACAAGGAGGTCCAGGTCGCGGTCAACCGCGAGCAGGACAACGACTTCATCCGCGCCATGCTGGAGCGGGCCCGCGAACTGGGTTTTCGTTCCACCAACCTGGATCTCATCTACGGTCTGCCGCACCAGAACCGTGAGAGCTTCCATCACACCCTGGAAGAGGTGCTCAAGACCGACCCGGCGCGCCTCTCCATCTTCAACTATGCTCACCTGCCGAGCCGTTTTGCCGCCCAGCACAAGCTGAAGGAGACGGACATGCCGGCGCCGCAGGAGAAGCTGGCCATGCTGCAGGACACCATTGCCTTCCTGACTGGCCGCGGTTACCAGTTCATCGGCATGGATCACTTCGCCAAGCCGGACGACGAACTGGCGGTGGCCCAGCGTGAGGGCAAGCTGCATCGCAACTTCCAGGGCTATACCACCCAGGGGGATTGCGACCTGCTGGGGCTGGGGGTCTCCTCCATCAGCATGATCGGCGACGCCTATTCCCAGAACCAGAAAGAGCTCAAGGCCTACTACGCCCAGGTGGAAACGCTGGGGCACGCCCAGTGGAAGGGGTGTTCCCTCAACCGGGACGACCTGATCCGCCGCGAGGTGATCAAGCGCCTCATCTGCGATTTTTCCCTGAACTTTGCCGCCGTCGAGCAGGCCCATGACCTGGTGTTCAAGGAGTACTTCGCCGAGGATCTCAAGCTGCTGCAGACCTTCATCGATGACGGACTAGTGCGCATGACCGAAGAGGGGCTGGAAGTGGTCTCCACCGGTCAGCTGCTGATCCGCAACATCTGCATGTGCTTCGATGTTTACCTGCGGAGCAAGGCGCGCCAGCAGCAGTTCTCCCGGGTGATCTAAGCCGGTTGATGCTGTTGGAAAACAAAAAAACCGCCGAGAGGCGGTTTTTTTGTTGGGCCTGGCAGTACTCAGCGCTGGGCTGCGTGGGCGCTCAGCTCGGCCTTTTCGCTCTCGCTCAGGAAGGCCAGGGTCAGACCATTCTGCTGGGCGGTGCGGATCTCGCTGGCGGTCATGCCGGCGGCTGGAGCGGCTACTTCATATTCGTGGGGCAGGTCGATGCCTTCTACCGCCGGGTCGTCGGTGTTGAGACAGGCCAGCACGCCGGCGGCCAGGAACTGGCGGATCGGGTGCTCGCTTAGGCTCGCCACCGTAGTGGTCTGAACGTTGGAGGTGAGGCAGGATTCGATGCCGATGCGGTGCTCGGCCAGATAGGCCATCAGGGCCGGATCCTGAATCGCCTTGACGCCGTGGCCGATACGCTCGGCCCCCAGCTCGCGAATGGCCTGCCACATGCTTTCGGGGCCAGCGGCTTCACCGGCGTGCACGGTGACGCGCATGCCCGCATCACGCACCCGGCGGAAGTGCTCGGTGAACAGCTCGCCCGGGAAGCCCAGTTCGTCACCGGCCAGATCGATGGCAACCAGCTTGTCGCGATGAGCCAGACAGGCATCCAGCTCCTGCTTGCACTGCTCGGTGCCGAAGGTGCGGCTCATGATGCCGATCAGGTTGGTCTTGATGCCGAAGTCACGGCTACCGGCCGCCACGCCATCGATGATGGCTTCGACCACGCCCTGCGGGTGCAGCTTGTGGGCCATCGCCATGTAGGCCGGGCTGAAGCGCAGCTCGGCATAGTCGATACCGGCGCGCAGCAGATCTTCCACGTTCTCGTAGGCCACCCGGCGGCAGGCATCGTAGTCGGCCAGCACAGCTACGCCCCAGTCCAGTTTCTTCAGGAAGGCGACCAGGCTCGGCTCGTTCTCGACGATCTGCACGTGCGGGCGCAGCGCTTCGAGTTCGTCTGCCGGCAGCTGGATATTGTGCTGACGTCCCAGCTCGAGGATGGTCTGCGGACGGATGTTGCCGTCCAGATGGCGGTGCAGGTCGGTCAGGGGAAGAGATCTGTCAATCATGATGGCGCCTTCTTCGAGTCGGGTTGGAAAGCCTGCCATTCTAGGCGGGGCTTCCAAAAAAGATACCCCGTTTGAAATCAAACGGGGCCTTATTGGTCGGCGATTTGCCAAGGCGTGATGGGAATCGTTTTTCCTCGGGACTCAGGAGAGGTCGAGTTCCTTCAGCTTGCGGGTGAGGGTATTGCGTCCCCAACCGAGCAGCCGTGCCGCCTCCTGTTTGTGACCATGGGTGTGATCCAGCGCGGTTTCCAGCATGATCCGCTCGAACTGGGGCTGGGCATCGGCCAGGATGTCGGTCTCCCCCAGCGCCAGCTTGGCGGCGACCCAATCCTGCAATTGCTGTTGCCAGCCGCCGGACAGCGCCGGCTGGCCCGGCTCGGCGGTGCTGGTGATGGGGGTCAGCAGCTCGGTGGGCAGGTCGCTCACCAGCACCTCCTGCCCCGAGGCCATCACGGTGAGCCAGCGACAGACGTTCTCCAGCTGGCGCACGTTGCCGGGCCAGGGCAGGCGGCTGATATAGGCCTGGGTATCCGGATGCAGGCTCTTGGCCTCCACGTTCAGCTCCTTGGCTGCCCGCAGCAGAAAGTGACGGGCCAGTTGGGGAATGTCTTCGCGCCGCTCCTTGAGGGCGGGAATGTGGATGCGGATGACATTGAGGCGGTGGAACAGGTCTTCCCGAAACTCGCCGTCGGCCACCCGCTTCTCCAGGTTCTGGTGGGTGGCGGCGATGATCCGCACATCCACCTGCACCGGCTGATGGCCACCGACCCGGTAGAACTGGCCGTCGGCCAGTACCCGCAGCAGTCGGGTCTGCACGTCCAGCGGCATGTCGCCGATCTCGTCGAGAAACAGGGTGCCGCCGTCGGCCTGTTCGAAGCGGCCGTGGCGGATGTTGTTGGCACCGGTGAAGGCCCCCTTCTCATGACCGAACAGTTCCGATTCGATGAGATCTTTCGGGATGGCCGCCATGTTGAGGGCGATGAAGTTCTTGTGGGCGCGCGGGCTGTGCTTGTGCAGGGCGTGGGCTACCAGCTCCTTGCCGGTGCCGCTTTGGCCGTTGATCAGCACCGAGATGCTGGAGCGTGACAGCCGGCCGATGGCGCGGAACACCTCCTGCATGGCCGGCGCCTCGCCGATGATCTCCGGGCTGCTGGCCGGATCCTGCTGGCGTGCCTTGCGCTTGGTACGCTGCTCCTTGAGGTGATCCTCGGCGCGGCGCACCAGGGTGACCGCTTCGTCGATATCGAACGGCTTGGGCAGGTATTCGAAGGCACCGCGCTGGTAGGCATTGACCGCACTGTCGAGATCCGAATGTGCGGTCATGATGATGATAGGCAGGTCGGCCTGGCGGCGATGGATCTGCTCAAGCAGGCTGAGGCCGTCGATGCCGGGCATGCGGATGTCGGAAAGGATCACGTCCGGCGAGCGCATCTCCAGCGAGCTCAGCAGCGCCTCGCCATCGGCGAAGCTCTCGCATTCGAAACCTTCACTGCCCAGGGTGCGCTCCAGCACCCAGCGGATAGAACTGTCGTCATCGACGATCCACACTTTTGCTGTCATGACGTTCCCTTATTTGCGAAGCGGTAGAAAGATGGTGAATTCGGTGTGACCTGGCCAGCTGATGCAGTCGATCCGCCCCTTGTGCTGGTCGATCAGGTTCTGGGCGATGGAGAGGCCGAGCCCGGTGCCCCCCTCCTTGCCGGTGATCATGGGGTAGAAGAGGGTGTCGCGGATGGCATCCGGGATGCCGGGGCCGTTGTCGATGATCTTGATCTCGGCCGCCAGCCGGTAGCGCTGGCCGTGGATGGTGATCTGGAACGCGGTGCGGGTCTTGATGCGGATGAGGCCGGTCTGCTCGCCGATGGCCTCGGCGGCGTTGCGCACCATGTTGAGAAAGGCCTGCTGCAGCTGGTCCGGCTCCATCTCGAACTCCGGGATGCTGGGATCGTAATCCCGCTCGATGCGTACCGTCGGCGGCAGCTCCAGCTCCACCAGCCGACGCACCTGCTCCAGCACCGAGTGCACGTTGTGCATCTGGTGGCGACCGGGGCGCTGGGGGCCGAGCAGACGGTCGACCAGCACCCGCAGCCGATCGGCCTGTTCGATGATGATGCCGGTATATTCGCGCAGGGCGGGGTCGGGCAGCTCCTTTTGCAGCAGCTGGGCCGCGCCGCGCAGACCGCCGAGGGGATTCTTGATCTCGTGGGCCAGGCCGCGTACCAGCTCCTTGGCCGCCTGCTGCTGGGCATGTTGCTGCAACTCCTGGCTGATCTTCTTCTGCTGGTCGATCTTGCGCAGCTCCACCACCATCAGCCGCTGTTCGTGGTCGGCCAGCGGGCTGACGCTCATCTCCACCAGTCTGGGCTCCCCTTCCACCACCAGGGTGACTTCGCTGTCGGTGAAGCCCTGCCCCGAACTGAGGCACTGCTTGAGGCGCTGTAGATCGAGGGAGATATGTTCCAGCAGATGGGGCAGCTCGATGCCGATCAACCGGCGTTGACTGAGGGAGAGCAGCTGCTCGGCGGCGGGGTTGACGAACTGGATGCAGAGCCGTTCATCCATCAGGATGACGGCAGTCAGCAGGTTGTCGAGCAGTATCCTGGCTTGATCCGGGCGGGTTGGCACTGGTTTCTCCCTAAAACGGTGCTATACACCAGCTATGCACCAATGTGGTGCATTTAGTCTACCCGTATCGAGGCACAGGATCACCCCTTGTTGTTGAGCGGGGTCGCTTTGGGGGCTGAATTGATGCTGGCACGGTGCAGGTAGAAGGTGACTGCCTTGGATTTAGCAAGGATCGTACCGTCTTTGGCGAGCAGCTCGAGCTGGGCCTCGTGGGCACCGCGATCCAGGTTTTCGACCCGGATGGCGAGGGCGTTGTTGACGAGGGGGGCCGCCTTGCCGTCCAGGGTGAGGCGCACGTCATACTGGGTGGGCGGCTGAGGCCTGACCTGGCCCTGGAACACCACGTTGCCTGTGTTGTCGCGCAGGGTGCTGCCCTGTTCGGGGGAGAGCAGTTCGATCACCAGCTTGGCCGCTTCCTTCTCTTTTTTGGCATCGACACCGGTCAGGCTGTTGAAGTTGTCCACCTGGACCGAACGGGGGGCAGTGCCGATGAAGGGGGCAACGCGCAGATCGACCTCCTTGGCCTTCTGTCCCGGGGGCGGTGCATCCGTGTAGTGGACGACCCCCTGGTTGTCGGTCCAGGAGTATACCTTGGCGGCCTGGGCTGCACTGGTGGCCAGCAGCAACAGGCTCAGCATCCATACTGGGTAGGCGGTTTTCATCCATCTCTCCTTGACGGGATTCTGCTTAATCCTATCAGAGAAAAAACCCGCCTGTCGGCGGGTTTGGTCAAGTTCTGAGCTGAGATCCGGATTAAACGGAGTAGTACAGTTCAAATTCCAGCGGGTGCGGGGTCATGCGCACGCGGTCAACGTCCTGCTGCTTCAGCTCCAGGTAGGAGTTGATGAAGTCGTCGCTGAACACGCCACCGCGGGTCAGGAACTCGCGATCCGCATCCAGCGCGGCCAGGGCTTCGTCCAGAGAGCCGGCCACGGTCGGTACTTCGGCAGCCTCTTCCGGCGGCAGATCGTACAGGTTCTTGTCCATGGCATCGCCCGGATGGATCTTGTTGATGATGCCGTCCAGACCGGCCATCAGCTGGGCAGCGAAGGCCAGGTACGGGTTGGCAGCCGGATCCGGGAAGCGGACTTCGATGCGGCGCGCTTTCGGGCTCGGTACCACCGGGATACGGATGGAGGCAGAGCGGTTGCGGGCGGAGTAGGCCAGCATGACCGGTGCTTCATAACCCGGTACCAGACGCTTGTAGGAGTTGGTGGTCGGGTTGGCGAAGGCGTTGATGGCCTTGGCGTGCTTGATGATGCCGCCGATGTAGTGCAGCGCCATCTCGGACAGACCGCCGTACAGGTCGCCGGCGAACAGGTTGACGCCGTTCTTGGCCAGAGACTGGTGGCAGTGCATGCCGGAGCCGTTGTCACCGAACATGGGTTTCGGCATGAAGGTGACTGTCTTGTTGTAGGCGTGGGCCACGTTGTGGATCACGTACTTCAGCACCTGTACTTCGTCAGCCTTCAGGGTGAGGGTGTTGAAGCGGGTGGCGATCTCGTTCTGACCGGCAGTGGCCACTTCGTGGTGGTGAGCCTCAACGACCTGGCCCATCTCTTCCAGCACCAAACACATGGCGGCGCGGATGTCCTGAGAGGAGTCGACCGGGGCAACCGGGAAGTAACCGCCCTTCACGAACGGACGGTGGCCTTTGTTGCCGTGCTCGTAGTTGGTACCGGAGTTCCAGGCGGCTTCTTCGGATTCGATCTTCACGAAGCTGTGACCCATGGTGTTCGAGAAGGTGATGTTGTCGAACATGAAGAATTCCGGCTCCGGCCCGAACAGCACGGTATCGGCGATGCCGCTGGCTTTCAGGAAGTCTTCGGCACGCTTGGCGATGGAGCGCGGATCGCGGTCGTAACCCTGCATGGTCGCGGGTTCCAGCACGTCACAGACGATGTTCAGAGTGGTCTCTTCGGTGAACGGGTCCAGCTTGGCGGAGGCGGGGTCCGGCATCAGCACCATGTCGGATTCGTTGATGCCTTTCCAGCCGCCGATGGAGGAGCCGTCGAACATCTTGCCGTCTTCGAAGAAATCTTCGTCGACCTGGTGGGCAGGGATGGATACGTGCTGCTCTTTACCCTTGGTATCGGTAAAGCGCAGGTCGACAAACTTGACTTCGTGTTCCTGGATCAGGGCCAAAACGTTCTGGGCTGACATGCTAAGTAACCTCCGGTGTTAAAACTCTTAGGGTGAATGCGTCATCACATTCACATAAGCCAGTATCGTGCCAAGTTTGTGACAGCTTGATTTCAGGGCATTTGCGACTACGGGCCTGCCCCAAGACTCGCTATCTCAGCGCGTTACGCCTCAAAGTAGTGCAACCTTGGATCGTTTTGGTGCACTAAAATGGTGCGTGGTATACGGTCGGCCCCTATCTAAGCAGGCTTTGATGAGAAGGTCTATGATCCTGATCCCCTGTTATGCGCGAATGTACTGCAATTCTGCTAGGCAGATCACAAAGGCGAGAGTACAATTAGCGCCCAATTTTACCCGGTGATTTGAGGCGAGAATGTTAGAGAATTTACGCAATATTGCGATTATTGCGCACGTTGACCACGGCAAAACCACGCTGGTGGACAAGCTGCTGCAGCAATCCGGCACTCTGGATCGCACCAGCGAAGGTCAGGAACGGATCATGGACTCCAATGATCTGGAACGGGAACGTGGCATCACCATTCTCGCCAAGAACACTGCGATCCGCTGGAACGACTACCGCATCAACATCGTAGATACCCCGGGTCACGCCGACTTCGGTGGTGAAGTTGAGCGCGTGCTCTCCATGGTTGACTCCGTATTGCTGCTGGTTGACGCCGTTGACGGCCCGATGCCGCAGACCCGTTTCGTGACCCAGAAGGCGTTCGCCCAGGGTCTGAAGCCGATCGTGGTCATCAACAAGATCGACCGTCCGGGTGCTCGTCCTGACTGGGTAATGGATCAGGTCTTCGATCTGTTCGACAACCTGGGCGCCACCGATGAGCAACTGGACTTCAAGGTTGTTTACGCCTCTGCACTGAACGGTTGGGCCACCCTGGATCAAGACGTCGAGTCCGAGAACATGGAACCCCTGTTCCAGGCCATCGTCGACAACGTGGAAGCGCCTGCCGCGGACACCGACGGTGCCTTCCAGATGCAGATCTCCCAGCTGGACTACAACTCCTACGTGGGTGTTATCGGTATCGGCCGCATCACCCGTGGTCGCGTCAAGACCAACCAGCAGGTGACCGTGGTGGGTGCCGATGGCAAGACCCGTACCGGCAAAGTTGGCCAGGTGCTGGGCTACCTGGGTCTGTCCCGTACCGAAGTGGCCGATGCGCAAGCTGGCGACATCATCGCCATCACCGGTCTGGGCGAGCTGAAGATCTCCGACACCATTTGCGACAACGGTGCCGTTGAAGCGCTGCCGCCGCTCTCCGTTGACGAGCCGACCGTGAACATGACCTTCCAGGTCAACACCTCTCCGTTCGCCGGTAAAGAGGGCAAGTTCGTGACCTCCCGCAACATCCTGGAGCGTCTGAACCAGGAGCTGGTCCACAACGTGGCCCTGCGTGTTGAAGAGACCGACGATCCGGACAAGTTCCGTGTCTCCGGCCGTGGTGAACTGCACCTCTCCATCCTGATCGAAAACATGCGTCGCGAAGGCTACGAGCTGGCGGTATCCCGTCCGGAAGTTATCCTGCGCACCGTGGATGGCGTTCTGCAAGAACCGTTCGAAACCGTAACCGTGGACGTGGAAGAAGCGCACCAGGGTTCCGTGATGGAGCAACTCGGCCTGCGTAAGGGCGAGATGACCAACATGACCCCGGATGGCAAAGGTCGTGTCCGTCTGGACTTCATGATCCCGAGCCGTGGCCTGATCGGCTTCCAGACCGAGTTCATGACCCTGACCTCAGGTACCGGTCTGCTGTACCACACCTTCGACCACTACGGTCCGCACAAGGGTGGCAGCATCGGTGAGCGTCAGAACGGCGTGCTGATCTCCAACGCTACCGGCAAGGCGCTGACCTATGCCCTGTTCGGTCTGCAAGACCGTGGTCGTCTGTTCATCGGTCACGCGACCGAAGTGTACGAAGGCCAGGTGATCGGTATCCACTCCCGTTCCAACGACCTGACCGTCAACTGCCTGAAGGGCAAACAGCTGACCAACATGCGTGCCTCCGGTACCGACGAAGCCCAGGTGCTGACTCCGCCGATCCGCATGTCGCTGGAACAGGCTCTGGAGTTCATCGACAACGACGAACTCGTTGAAGTCACTCCGAAGAGCATCCGTATCCGCAAGAAGCTGCTGACCGAGCTGGACCGCAAGCGCGCCGGTCGTGCTTGATCCGCTGCATCAGCGATGAAAAGAGGCCTGCGGGCCTCTTTTTTATGGTCGCTTCCAGCAGAAGGGGCCACATTCGCGCCCGGACGAGTCGCATCCAGCCGGCTCGCGGGTGGTCAAACGGTGACGGGATCTGACACAATGTCGACATGATGAAGACATCGGGAAGCACAATGCAGCTGAAATCCGGTGGCCGTCTCGGTCACGCCCTCTCTTTCTTGCGCCATGATGGGCGCCATTTCGCCCAGTTCGTCTGGGGCCGTTTCCAGCAGGACAGGCTGACGGTCACCGCCGGCTATCTGGCCTATGTCACCCTGCTCTCCCTGGTGCCCATGATCGCCGTGGTGTTCGGCATGATGTCGGCCTTTCCGGTGTTCCAGAGCCTGAAGCAGGCGATGGAGCAGTTCGTCTATCACAACTTCGTGCCCACCGCCGGCGAGATGCTCAAGGAGTACATCGACGGCTTCGTGGCCAACGCCACCAACACCACGGCGGTCGGCATCGGCGCCCTGATCGTGGTGGCGCTGATGCTGATCTCGGCCATCGACAAGAACCTCAACTATATCTGGCGTTCGACCCGGAGCCGGCCGCTGGCCCAGGCATTCGCCATGTACTGGATGATCCTGACCCTGGGCCCCGTGCTCATCGGGGCCAGCATCGCCATCTCCTCCTATATCTTCTCGCTGCGGCTGTTCGGGGCCGAAAGCCTGTTCGGTATCGGCTACCTGCTGCTGCGCGGCCTGCCGTTCCTGTTCTCGGTACTGACCTTCCTGTTGGTCTATACCGTGGTGCCCAACTGCAAGGTACGGCTGACGCACGCCTTCATCGGGGCCCTGGTGGCGGCCACCCTGTTCGAACTGGCCAAGCGCGGTTTTGCCATCTACATTACCCACTTCCCCTCTTATCAGGCCATCTATGGCGCCCTGGCGACCATCCCCATCCTGTTTGTCTGGGTCTACCTGAGCTGGTTGGTGGTCTTGCTTGGCGCGGAAACCACCGCCTGTCTCGGCGAATATGAGCGACCGGGTACCGATGAGTTGGCCTGATCCGGCCTCTTGCTGTTAGCATCGACGACCATGCTGTTTGTCTGGGCCTATGCGGACGACCTGAGCTGGTTGGTGGTCTTGCTTGGCGCGGAAACCACCGCCTGTCTCGGTGAATATGAGCGACCGGGTGCCGATGAGTTGGCTTGATCCGGCCCCTTGCTGTTAGCATCGACGACCGCCCCCATCAGCAGATGGGGGCGGTCGTTCCGTTTTGAGAGGAGAGGGATGTGATTGCACTGATTCAGCGGGTCAGCGAGGCCAGCGTAACGGTAGAGGGCGAGGTGACCGGGGTCATTGGCCAGGGTCTGCTGGTGCTGCTCGGAGTGGAGCAGGGGGATGACGAGGCCAAGGCCGACAAGCTGCTGCACAAGGTGAGCGGCTACCGCATCTTTTCCGATGAGAACGGCAAGATGAACCTCAACGTAAGCCAGGCCGGCGGCAGCCTGCTGGTGGTCTCCCAGTTCACCCTGGCGGCGGATACCAACAAGGGGATGAGACCCAGCTTCTCCGGCGGCGCTCATCCGGTCGAGGCCGAGCGGCTGTACGACTACTTCGTGGCGCGAGCCGCCGCCAGCGGCATACCGACCGCCACCGGCCGCTTCGCCGCCGACATGAAGGTGGCGCTGGTCAACGACGGCCCGGTCACCTTCTGGCTACAGGTCTGACGCCAGCGGATCGCGCGGGCTGGTGTGCAGCAGTATGTTGCGCAGCCCCGGCACCGGGTAGGGGATGGTGGGGCCGACCCACTGCTCCAGCAGCATCAGCACCCGGGTCAGCTCGAGGCGGGTGCGCGGCAGCAGGTTGATGATGAGCTCGCCGTTGAGGCGGGGGGCCAGCGCCTGATAGATACGCTCCTAGAACAGCAGCGGCGGATTGCCGTCCTGGCTGAACAGATCGAGCAGAATGAGGTCGTACTGCGCCTCGCTCTGCTCCAGAAAGGCGAGGGCATCGGCCTGGTGCAGGGTCGGCGTACGCTGGCTGCCTTGTTCGGGCTGAAAGAACAGCTGATAGAGGGTGATCACCTCTTCATCGAGGTCGACGCACTCGTGGCGGGCATCGGGCCAGCGTCGGCGCAGATGGCGAGTGAGATCGCCGCCCCCGAGCCCAAGTTCGAGAATGCTGACGGCCTGTTCGGGCAGCAGGCAGGCGATCACCTGCTGGTGCGGCAGGCAGAGGGTGGCTGGCTCGGCCAGGGACATGGCCGATTGCACCACGCCGTCGATCTCCAGCCAGCGGTGATGGGCATTTTCCTGCACGGTGAGCCGGCGCTGGGGCTTGGCGCTGAGGTGCAATAAGTGGTCGGCTTGGTACGCTTGCAGATTGAAGTCCATGAATTTGCACGGCAAGATGGTTTTCGACCAGTGTAACTCAAGGATGGAACTATGTACCGGGTGGTCACCCCCCAGACGGCAGCCGAGCTGGATGCCCATTATCAGTTGAGCTGGGAGGCCTGGGTGCGCAAGCCCTTCACTCTGTCCGTCGGCGCCAACTCAAGGATCGCTTTATGTACCGGGTAGTCACCCCTCAAACCGAAGCCGAGCTGGATGCCCATTATCAATTGAGCTGGGAGGCATGGGTGCGCAAGCCCTTCACTCTGTCCGTCGGCGCCAACTCAAGGATCGCTTTATGTACCGGGTAGTCACTCCTCAAACCGACGCCGAGCTGGATGCCTACTACCAGTTGCGCTGGGAACTACTGCGTAAACCCTTCAATCTGCCTCTCGGTTCCGAGCGGGACGAATACGATACCGTCGCCATTCACCGGCTGATGCTGGCCCCTGACGGCACGCCCATCGCGGTGGGGCGGCTGTTTGTCGGCGGTGACGAGGCCCAGATCCGCTTCATGGCGCTGCGCCCCGAATTTCGCGGTCAGGGGCTGGGTGCCCGCATGGTGCAGGATCTCGAACAGCTGGCCTGCAGCGAGAAGGTGAAGCGACTGGTGATGAATGCCCGCCAGGAGGCGGTGGAGTTCTACCGCAAGTGCGGCTTTCTCGAGGTGGGGGAAGGCCCCGTCTCCTTCGGCCGCATTCCGCACCGCCAGATGATCAAGTCTCTGAGCCCGCTGCAGACCATCCAGTACCGCCCCGAGTGGTGCCAGGATCTCACCACCCGCTGGTCGCAGGGCATTCCCATCAGCGAGAAGATGGGGGTGCACATCACCCACTACGACGGTCAGACCTTCCACCTCAAGGCCAATCTGGCGGCCAACCTCAACGTGCATGACACCATGTTCGCCGGCAGCATCTACAGCCAGTGCGTGCTGGCGGGCTGGGGCCTGATCTGGCTGCAGCTCAAGGAGGCGGGGCTGGTGGGGGATACGGTGCTGGCGGAGGGCAACATCAAGTACTACCGGCCGGTCAAGGAAGAGCCGGAGGCGCGGGTGGCTCGCGAAGGCATGCCCGCCGTGCTCGAGCCGCTCAAGGTCGGTGAGTCCGCCAGGTTCAGCCTCAAGATCAAACTGTTCAGCGGCGACAAGCTGGCCGCCGAGTTCCTCGGTCACTACGTGGTGCAGCCGGTCAAGCGGCCGGGCCAGTAGCGGCGCGCGGGATCCCATCAAGCAACAAGGCCTCATCACGAGGCCTTGTTGCTTTTTGCCGGTTAGCCGTTGGCCGCCTGTGCGGCCGGGGCCTTCGGCGCCGGTCGCCAGAGCGGGCTGCTGTTGCCCTGGGGCGGGTAGCGCACCCCTGTCTCCCAGCCACAGCCGTCCGGCTTCTGCTTGAAGTCCCAGCTGAGGGTCGGTTCGGCGAGCGGCCCGCGCCACTGACCGAGCAGCTCGGCACAGTGCTGACCGTTGAGGACGCCCAGATCCAGCTGCCACTGCTCATTGACCAGATCGACGCTGCCCTGCACTCCCAGCAGGTGGGTGATGGTAGAGGCGCCGGCCTGTTCGATCTTCAGCTGGCCCTGCGCCACCTTGCCCTGCAGCTTGATGCGGTAGAAGGGGGTGTCGCCCTCCTGCATCGCCTGCCAGAGTTCGGCCGGGGTGAGGGTCGGCGCCGCCGCCTGCTTGAACCACTGATCCAGCAGCGGATCTATCTTCACCTTGTCCCAGAAGGGCTCGGTGGCATCGAGGGCAACATTTCCCTGCAGGGAGCTGCGCCAGGCGCCCGGGGTGCCGCCGTGCAGCGCCTGTAGATCGGCGCTCAGATCCAGCTTGCCGGCGAAGGAGACGGGGGAGTGGAGGATCTTGCCCCACAGCACCAGATCCAGCTTCTCGCCCTTGAGCTGCACGCGGCTGGTCTGGCCCGGCTCGCGTCCCCACTGGCCGCTCAGGCTGAGGCTGCCCTCATCCGGCAACGAGCTGGTGAGCTTGTTGAGCTGCCAGGAACCGGCCGTCAGCTCGCCATCCAGCTCGCCATTGCGGGCGCTGAGGCCGTCCCACACCAGCTCGAACCAGGCGCTCTCGAGGCGGGCTCGGCCCAGCAGCGGTCCCGGCTGGTTGCCGCGCAGGCTGAGGTCGGTGAGATAGAACTGCCAGCCGGTCAGGGAGAGGGGCAAGGTATCGTCAAAGGAGAGCACCTTGAGCTTGTCGAAGGCCAGCTTGCGGATGTCGATCTGCTGCGGGCGCCAGCGCTGCCAATCCTGCCACCACCCTTCCGGCAGGCTGATGTCCATGCCGCTCAGCGCCATGTCCTTCAGGGTCAGCTTCTGCTGCAGGGGATCGAAGGATAGCTCCAGGTTGAACTCCCCTTCATAGGCCTTGCCCTGCAGCTCCGCATCCAGCTGCTGGGGCGAGAAGGCGACTTTGCCCTGAATGGCCTCCAGCTGGAACAGGCCGCGGCCGAGATCGCCGAGGGTCCCCGAGAAGTAGCCACTGGGCGTGCTGCCAGCCTGCCAGTTGAAGGCGGTCAGCTGGCCGCTGAGGTTGTTGAGGGCCAGCTCCTGCTCGATGTCGTTGAAGCTGAGATCCCGGATCTGGCCGAGATCCAGGCTGACCTGGCGCAGGGGGGATTCGGCTTTGGCAAGGGTGCCCCACTCGATGCGCATGCCTTGAGTCTTGAGGTTGTTCAGCCGCAGGCTGCGGGCGGGCCAGTCCAGCACCATGCCGGTTTCGAGCAGACCGTCGAACAGGTTGGCGGTCAGCTTGTCGGTACTCAGCACCTGCCCCTCCAGTCGACCGGCCAGGTTGAGGCGGGAGAGGGCCCAGGCCGGGGTAGCCAGCTCAGTGATGTTGAGGGTCAGGTTGGCCTGGGGCGGGCGCACCGGGTTGAGCAACTGCCAGTCGCTCAGGGTGGCGTTGAGGCCGCGCAGGGTCAGCCCGTCGCTCTCCAGGCTGAGCCTGTCTATGGTGCTGTCGGCGATGGTGAGGGAGTGCACCGGCAGGCTCGGCAGCTGGTTGGGCAGCGGCAGCTTGATGGCCGGGCGAATGAGGTCGAGATGGGCGATGCGCACGTCCCGGTTCAGCCAGTCGATGCTCTCTATCTCGAGATAGATCTTGTCGAGGGTCACGGCGTTGCCGTAACTCACCTGCTCCGCCAGCAGGGTGTAGGGGTGGAGCGGGTTGAATACCAGCCGGCCTATGGTGACGGGCACGCCGGTCTGCTGGCTGAGCCAGCCGGCGATGGGCCCCTTGGCCCGCTCGGCGTCGAACAGGCCGAGCCCGACCCAGACAAAGAGCAACAGGAAGGCAAGGGTGTAGAGCAGGCCGCGCAGCCAGGAATTCATCAGTGCTTTCCTCCTGTTTCTGTTGTTTGGTCAAGCAGTGGCGTAGTGATCCCGCAGGCCGAGCCAGCGCCGTATCAAGGGTTCGACATGGCCTGGGTGTCTATCCAGCAGGCAATGCGCCCATCTTTTGCCTCTGCCTTGGTCAGGCATTGGAGTAGTGATCTCGCAGGCCGAGCCAGCGTCGTATCAAGGGTTCGACATGATCTGGGTGGCGGTCCATCAAGAAGCGCGCCATCTTCTGCACCTGCGGGATGAGCGATTGGTCGCGTACCAGATCGGCGATCTTGAGGTCAGCCAGGCCGGTCTGGCGGGTGCCGAGCAACTCGCCTGGGCCGCGCAGCTCCAGATCCCGCTGGGCGATGAGGAAGCCGTCGTTGGTCTCCCGCAGCACCCCGAGCCGGCTCTGGGCTGTCTTGGACAAGGGAGCATGATAGAGCAGCACGCAGTGGGAGGCCACCGAGCCGCGTCCGACCCGGCCACGCAACTGGTGCAGTTGCGCCAGCCCCAGTCGTTCCGGGTTTTCGATGATCATCAGGCTGGCGTTGGGCACGTCCACCCCCACCTCGATGACGGTGGTGGCGACCAGCAGTTGCAGTATGCCGGCCTTGAACTCCTCCATCACCCGCTGTTTCTCGACCGGCCGCATCCGGCCGTGCACCAGCCCGATGTGCAGGCCGGGCAGCCGATTTTGCAGTTCGGTGGCGGTGTCCTCGGCGGCCTGGCACTCCAGCACCTCCGACTCCTCGATCAGGGTGCAGACCCAGTAGGCCTGCTTGCCCTCCTCGCAGGCCAGTCTGACCCGCTCGATCACGTCCTGGCGGCGACTGTCCGGCAGCGCCACCGTGGTGATGGGGGTACGGCCCGGTGGCAGCTCGTCGATGATGGAGGTGTCGAGGTCGGCATAGGCGGTCATCGCCAGGGTGCGGGGGATGGGGGTGGCGGTCATGATGAGCTGGTGGGGATGTACCCCCTCCCGCTCTCCTTTTTCCCGCAGGGCGAGGCGTTGATGCACGCCGAATCTGTGCTGCTCATCGATGATCACCAGGGCGAGGCGCTGGAACACCACCTGCTCCTGGAAGATGGCGTGGGTACCCACCACCATCTTGACGCTGCCATCTGCGATGGCGGCCAGCGCCTCCTCCCGGGCCTTGCCCTTCTGCTTGCCCGCCAGCCAGCCGACCCCGATGCCGAGCGGTTCCAGCCACTTGGCGAAGTTGATGGCGTGCTGCTCGGCCAGCAGCTCGGTCGGCGCCATCAGCCCCACCTGACAGCCGTTGCCGATGGCCTGCAGGGCGGCCAGCGCCGCGACCAGGGTCTTGCCGGAGCCCACGTCCCCCTGCACCAGCCGCATCATGGGGTGGCTCTGTTGCAGATCCCGGCCGATCTCCGCCACCACCCGGTTCTGGGCACCGGTCGGGGTGAACGGCAGGGCGCCGAGCAGCTGTTCCACCAGCGCCGGCGCGGGCTTGAGGGCGCGGGCCAGCTGGGTCTGTGCCTGGGCCCGCACCTTCAAGACCGAGAGGTTGTGAGCCAGCAGCTCCTCCAGCACCAGCCGCTGCTGGGCCGGGTGCTGGCCGCTCTCGAGCAGGGCCAGTGCCACCGAGGGGGGCGGACGGTGCAGCAGCTTCAGGGCCGCGGCCAGATCGATCTGCTGGGGATAGAGGCCGGCGGGCAGCAGCTCCTCTACCCCGTAGAGGTCGAGCTGGGCCAGCGCCTGATCGGTGAGGCTGCGCAGGGTGAGCTGGCGCAGCCCCTCGGTGGTCGGGTAGACGGGGGTGAGCGCCTCTTCGGTCTGGCCGGCCTGCTCCTCGCCGAGCAGCTTGTACTCGGGGTGGGCCATCTCCAGCCCATATTTGCCGGGACGCACCTCGCCGAAGCAGCGCATCAGGCGGCCAGGGCTCAGGCTGTTCTTCTGGGCGGCGGTGAAGTTGAAGAAGCGCAGGGTGAGGGTGCCGGTGCCGTCGCTGATGCGGCAGACCAGCATGCGGCGCCGCCCCATCACCAGCTGAGTGTCCTGGATCTCCCCTTCGACGGCGCCATGCAGGCCGGGCGGCAGATCGCCGATGGGCCACACCTGGGTGCGGTCCTCGTAGCGCAGGGGGAGGTGGAACAGCAGATCCTGCACCGTGGCCAGCCCCAGCCGCTCGAGCTTTTCCTGCATCTTGCTGCCGATGCCCTTGAGGCTGTCGAGGGAGATTTTATCCAATTTCATCAATTAGATGCCCGAAAATACTGTAAATATGTCCAGATGATAGGGCTTATTGCCGTCCCGACGCAAGCCGCGTCGCGCGGTTGGGGGGCGGCCAGCGGGATCGGGGGCTGGAATGAAAAAGGCCTGCCGATGTGCGGCAGGCCCTTGTGAGGATACCCGAGGGCGCGATGCGCGGTCAGATGATGCGCTTGAGCAGGATGTGGGCCTTGACCCTGTGGATCCGGGCCAGCAGCTTGCGCACCTGATCCGGGTAGTCCTGGATCTGCTCGATCTGATCGAAGTGGCTGATGCGCTTGGTGTTGGTCAGGATGTTCTCGCACTCGGCGTTGAACTGGGGCCGCAGCAGGTGGCGGCGATCATAGACCAGCAGGCCGTTCTCCAGATCCAGTGCCCAGGCGCGGGGATTGAGATTGTTGCCGGTGAGCAGGGCCCACTCGTCATCCACGAAGATCCCCTTGAGGTGGTAGGAGTTGCGCTCGCAGCACCAGAGCATCAGGTTGAGACGGCCGGCATCGATATGATGCTGGTTGCGCTCGGCGAACTTGCGCAGGTTGGTCTCGTACAGATAGGGCAGACCGCCGATGGTGGAGAATTTCTCCTCCGGCGGAATGAAAAAGTCGTTGGCGGTCTTGTCGCCTACCACGATCGTCACCTTGCAGCCGCGCTTGAGCAGGGCCTCGATATCCTTGTTCAACTCCTTGGGCGGGTTGAAGTAGGGGGTGCAGATGAAGATTTCCCGCTCGGTGGCCCGCACCAGGGTGCGGATCATCTTGTTGAGCAGGTTGCCGCGCTTGCCCAGGCCGCTCATCGGGGTGATGGCCACCTCCTGGCTGTTGACCGGCATGGTGTCGAAGCGGTACTGGCCGAGGCGCAGGTTGTGCTTGAAGCGGCGGATCGGTCCCTTCAGCTGCTTGGCACTGGGGATGTCGGTACGATCCAGCCGCTGCACCGCCTCGCTGCGCAGGAACAGGTCATCCACGTAGTTGACCATGCTGCGGGTCAGCTCCGGGCTGGTGATCTGGTGATAACGGTCGAAACGGTAGCGATCCTGCTGGTGCAGGTAGATGTCGTTGAGGCTGGCACCGGAGTAGAGCAGGGTGTCATCGAAGATGAACCCCTTGAGGTGCAGCACTCCGAGCAGTTCACGACCTTTCACCGGCACGCCGTAGATGGCGATCTGGTGCTCGTGGCGAGCGGCCATCTCCTGATACATCAGGTGGTTGCCACCCTGCTTGCCCTTGCCGATCAGGCCGCGCTGGGCACGATGGAAGTCGACGAACACCTTGACGTCGAGGGCCGGGTTGCGCTGTTTGGCGGCATAGAGGGCGGAGAGGATCTCCCGTCCCGCCTCGTCATCCTGCAGATAGAGCGCCACCAGATAGATGCGGCGGGTCGCGCTGGCGATGAGCGAAAGGATCCGGCTCTTGAAGTCCTTGGCGCTGCTGAGCACTTCAAACTGGTCTGCGGCGACGGCGATCTGGGGCAGGCGCGCCAGCAGCTGTCGATAATGTGCCGATGAATGCATAGAGAAACCTGAAATCACTGCGTTAAGCGTTCCACTCGGAGCGATGGATAGGCGATTCTAGCAATCTCGCCCTGTTAGCCAAAGAAAGAATCGTCATAAAGATGAAAAAGGCCTCACATCGGAGGCCTTTTTCTGCACGGTCGCGATCAGAGGAAGCTGTAGATCAGCATGGCCATCACGCCGCCCGTGGTACCTATGATGGTTTCCATAACGGTCCAGGTTTGCAGGGTCTGCTTCTCGGTGAGACCGAGGTAGCGGTTGGCCAGCCAGAAGCCGGAGTCATTGACGTGGGAGAGAACTATGGCCCCGCCGCCGATGGCGATGGTGACCGCCGCCAGCTGGGCACCGCTGAGGCCGAGCGGCTCCAGCATCGGCAGCACTAGGCCACAGGCGGTCAGCATGGCGACGGTGGCGGAACCCTGAATGACCCGCACCGCGGCGGCCAGGATGAAGGCCAGCGCAACGATGGGCAGGCCGGAGTCCGCCAGCATGTTGCCGAGGGCGGCGCCCACACCGGAATCCACCAGCACCTGCTTGAACACGCCACCGGCACCGGTCACCAGGATGATGACGCCGGCCGGCTGGATGGCGCTGTTGCAGACGCTCATCACCTCGTCACGGGACATGCCGCGGCGGATCCCCAGCAGGTAGAAGGCGGCCAGGCAGGCGACCATGATGGCGGTGAAGGGGTGGCCGATGAACTCCAGCCAGCCGTGCAGGGGCGTGCCGGCCTCAACGAAGCGGCCGACGATGGTCTTGAGACCGATCAGCAGCAGCGGCAGGCCGATGAGGCCCATGGCCAGCCCGAAGGAGGGCAGGTTCTGGCCGTCGTCATGGGCACTGCTCTGGGCGTCGGCCGGCAGCGGCACGTCGACCACCTTGCTGATCAGCTCGCCAAACAGCGGGCCGGCCAGGATCAGGGCAGGAACGGCGGCGATCAGGCCGAACAGGATCATGTAGCCGAAGTCGGCCCCCAGCTGGGACGCCACCAGGATGGGGCCCGGCGCCGGGATCAGGAAGGCCTGGCAGGTGGCGATGCCCGCCAGCAGGGCGATGCCGATCTTCACCAAGCTGCCGCCGCCGCGGCGGACGATGGCGAAGGCGACGCCGATCAGCAGCACCACCGCCACGTCGAAGAAGAGCGGCAGTGCGCAGACGAAGCCGGTCAGCGCCATGGCCCAGTTGGCGCGCTTGACGCCGAACTTGCCGAGCAGGGTGTGGGCCACCCGGTCGAGGGCGCCGGTGACTTCCATCACCTTGCCGAACATGGCACCCAGTGCCACCACCACGGCGACGAAACCGAGGGTGCCTCCCATCCCTTTCTGGATGGTGGCGGCGATGTCGGCCGGGTTCATGCCGGCGGCGAGCCCCGCCACCATGGAGACCAGGATGAGGGAGACGACCGCGTGCAGGCGGGCCTTCATCACCAGAAAGAGCAGCAGCACGATGGAGCCGGCGGCCGTCATGATCAGGGAGAGGTCAGACATTGTTGTGCATTCCTTGTTCCAAGTTCAGTATCGACACCCTGCCGATCCGTCGGCAGACCATATCTTTATGATTTATTTAGATTTATGGCCAGGGCTCAAACTCGCTTGCCCAGGTGACTATGAGTGCGCTCAGTCTGTGGCAGACTTCACAATTCTTGTTGTTACCGGTAACATGTTACCGGTAACGTGCTAAGTTAGAACCCATCGGCAGCACGTTTTTTGAAAAATGAGATAGAGGTCAAACAATGGCGGGTAAGAGCATTATCGTGATGGGTGTGTGTGGTAGCGGCAAGTCCAGCGTGGGCCTCAAGGTGGCCAGCGTGCTGGGCGCCAAGTTCATCGACGGTGATGATCTGCACCCCAGGGCCAACATCCAGAAGATGGCCGGTGGCAACCCTCTCAACGACGAGGATCGCGCCCCCTGGCTGGAGCGGATCCGCGACGCGGCCTACAGCCTGGAGCAGAAGAACGAGGTGGGCATCATCGTCTGCTCGGCCCTCAAGAAGCAGTATCGCGACCAGATCCGCGAGGGCAACGAGTCGGTCAGCTTCCTCTTCCTCGACGGCAGCCAGCCGCTGATCCTCGAGCGGATGCGGGCCCGCAAGGGCCACTTCATGCGCGAAAGCATGGTACAAAGTCAGTTCGATACCCTGGAGCGCCCGGACGGCGAAGCCGGTGTATTCCACATCGATATCGACGGCACCTTCGAACAGGTGGTTGATCGCGCCGTCACCGCATTGGAGCAAGCCCAATGATCCATCAGGTTATTTCCAGCGTCACCGCCCGCATTCGCGAGCGCAGTGCCGCCCGTCGCCAGGCCTTCCTGGCCCGCATCCAGCGCCAGGCCGATCAGGGCAAGACCCGAGCCGCGCTGGCCTGTGGCAACCTGGCCCATGCCGTGGCAGCCTCCAGCTGTGACGAGAAGGGTCGCATCCTCGACATGACCCGCGCAAACGTCGGCATCGTCACCGCCTACAACGACATGCTGAGCGCCCATCAGCCCTATCAGGGCTATCCGGACATCATCAAGGCCGCGCTGGCCGAGCTCGGCCACAGCGCCCAGGTGGCCGGCGGTGTGCCCGCCATGTGCGACGGCGTGACCCAGGGCCAGCCGGGGATGGACATGTCCCTGTTTTCGCGCGATCTCATCGCCCAGGCGACCGCGTTGTCGCTCTCCCACAACACCTTCGATGCCACCCTGCTGCTCGGCATCTGCGACAAGATAGCGCCGGGCCAGATCATGGGAGCGCTCTCCCACGCTCATCTGCCCACCGCCTTCGTGCCGGCCGGCCCGATGGCGAGTGGCATCAGCAACGACGAGAAGGTGAAGGTGCGCCAGCAGTACGCCGCCGGCGAAGTGGGTCGCGATGCCCTGCTCAAGATGGAGTGCGGCGCCTACCACGCGGCCGGCACCTGCACCTTCTACGGCACCGCCAACACCAACCAACTGGTGTTCGAGGCCATGGGTCTGATGTTGCCGGGCTCCGCCTTCGTGCACCCGCACAGCGAGCTGCGCCGCGCCCTCACCGAGGAGGCGGCCCGCCGCATCAGCGCCATGATCCCCGGCTCCCCGGCCTATCGCCCCCTGAGTGCGGTGATCGACGAGCGCTCGCTGGTCAACGGGCTGGTGGCCCTGCTCGCCTCCGGCGGCAGCACCAACCACAGCATCCACATGGTGGCGCTGGCCCGCGCCGCCGGTCTGGTGCTGACCTGGGACGACATCAGCGATCTCTCCGACGTGGTGCCGCTGTTGGTACGCATGTACCCGAACGGCCCGGCCGACGTGAACGCCTTCGAGCAGGCGGGTGGCGTGCCCGGCCTGATGCGCCGGCTGGCACAAGAGGGGCTGATCCACCTGGATGCCACCCCGGTCTTCGGCGAGATGCAGGATTACCTCAGCCGTCCGGCACTGGTGGATGGCAAGCTGGTATGGCAGCCGGTGGGCGAGAGCAGTGATGCGAGCGTGCTGTCGCCTTCCGGTAGCCGGTTCCAGGCTACCGGTGGCACCAAGCTGCTCTCCGGCAATCTGGGCCGCGCCGTGGTCAAGGTCTCTGCCGTGGCCCCCGAGTATCGGGTGATTGAAGCTCCGGCCCGGGTCTTCTCCTCCCAGCATGCGGTGGAAGCGGCCTACAAGGCGGGGGATCTCAATCAGGATGCCGTCATCGTGGTGCGTCACAATGGCCCGGCCGCCAACGGCATGCCGGAGCTGCACAAGCTGATGCCGGTGCTCGGCAACCTGCAGAAGGCGGGTCACAAGGTGGCACTGGTCACCGACGGCCGCCTCTCCGGCGCCTCCGGCAAGATCCCGGCCGCCATCCACGTCACCCCGGAAGCGCTGCACGGCGGGGCCATCGGCCTGCTTGCCGATGGCGACCTGCTGCGGGTGGATGCGGTAACCGGCAGCCTCGACTGCCTGACCGATTTGAGCGGCCGTACCCAGGCCGAGATCGACCTCACCCTGGAACAAGAGGGGTGGGGTCGTGAACTGTTCAGCGTGATGCGTCGCGCGGTATCGAGCGCCGAGTGTGGCGCCACCATCTTTGACTAAGGAAGAGCTATGCAGAACTGGAAAGTGACCCCGGCCGAGGTGTTTGCCGCCTCCCCGCTGGTACCCGTGATGGTCATCAATGAGCTGGATCAGGCCCTGCCGATGGCCAAGGCGCTGCTGGCCGGCGGCATCTCGGTGTTCGAAATCACCCTGCGCACCCCGGTGGCACTCGATGCGATCGCCCTTATCGCCAAGGCGATGCCGGAGGCCATGGTCGGTGCCGGTACCGTGCTCAACTGCGCGCAGTTTGACGCCGCCGTGGCCGCCGGTGCCCGCTTCGTCATCTCCCCGGGGATGACGCCGGCCCTGCTGGCCCACGCGGCCAAGAGCACGGCGCCGCTGATCCCGGGCGTGGCCACCCCGTCCGAGGTGATGCAGGCGCTGGAAGCGGGCTACGACCACCTCAAATTCTTCCCGGCCGAGGCGAACGGCGGCACCAAGGCGCTGGCCGCCATCGCGGCGCCGCTGCCCCAGGTGAAGTTCTGCCCCACCGGCGGTATCGGCCCGAAAAACGTGGCCGACTACCTGGCGCTCAAGTGCGTCGCCACCGTTGGCGGCTCCTGGATGCTGCCGGCCGAGGCCGTCAAGAACGGTAACTGGGAAGAGGTGACCCGCCTCTCCCGCGAAGCCGTCGCCCTGGTCGCATCCTGAGTTGGCGTCGGCGTGAGCCGGACCTTCCGTTTGCCAGGCAAGCAGGCCACCCTAGGGTGGCCTGCTCTGTTTTGGTTGAACGGCGGGGGTCTGGCCCTCAGCCCAGGCTGTCCCCCTCGTACAGGGAGAAGCCCATGTCTTGCCGGGTGTCGGCCAGCGGTTGGCCATTGAGGCGGGCCAGCAGCATGGTGGCTGCCGCCCGGCCGATCTCCTTGCGCGGCGTGACGATGCTGGCCAGCTTGGGGGTCATGGCGTGGCCGATGTCGAGGGCGTTGCTGCCGGCGATGGCGATCTGCTGGGGCACGGGTATCCACTTGGCCTGACACTGCAGCAGGGCACCCACCGCCAGGTCATCGTTGGTGCAGAACAGGCCGTCCAGATCGGGATAGCGCACCAGCGCCTGCTCCAGTAGCTGGCCACCGAGGGTGAAGCTGGAGGACTGCTCGGTCAGCAAGTGCTGGCCGGTGAGACCGAAATCCTGCATCGCCTGGTAGTAGCCTTCCATCCGCAGCTGGGTGCGCACGTCGAGCCGCGCACCCAGGTAAACCAGCTTGCGTCGGCCCCGGCGCAGCATCTCTGTTACCATGGCCCGGGCGGCTGCCCGATGATCCATGCCGACCACCATGTCGATGGGGCTCTGCGGCAGATCCATGGTCTCCACCACCGGAATACCGGCGGTGGCGATCATCTTGCGGGTGCGCTCGGTGTGCTGGCTGTCGGAGAGGATCAGCCCATCCACGTGATAGGAGAGCAGGGAGGCGACCTGCTCCTCTTCCCGCTCTGGGCTGTAGCCGTAGTGAGCCAGCAGAGTCTGGTAGCCGGCGGGTCGGGTCACCGATTCGATGCCGTGTACCACGGCGGAGAAGACCTGGTTGGAGAGGGAGGGTATCAGGATGCCGATCGCCTTGCTGGTGGCGTTGGAGAGAATATCCGGCGCCCGGTTTGGGATGTAGCCGAGCTCCTCCACCGCGGCGGCGATCCGCTCGCGGGTGCCCTCGGCCACGGCTTGCGGGTCGCGCAGGTAGCGGCTGACGGTCATCTTGGTGACCCCGGTCAGGTCGGCTATGTCCTGCAGGGTAGGGCGGCGCTTGCGGGTGTCGTTCATCTCGGGATCCGGCAGAAATGTTACACGTAACATTACCGTTTTTGTCTAACAAAGTCAGCATATGACGCCATCAACAGGGGGAGTCGCGGGATGATCAAGGACAAGTGCTTCGAGGGCGTCCGCTTCGAGCAGCGGGACCTGGAGGGGGAGCAGTTCCAGGGTTGCCGTTTCATCGGCTGCAACTTCTCCTGGCTCGATCTGGCCGAATGCCGCTTCGTCGACTGCAGCTTCTATGACCGGGAGAGCGAGCAGAGCTGTCTGCTGCAGGGTTGCGACCTGCGCGAGGCCAGCTTCCTGCGTTGCGATCTCACCATGGCCGACTGCAGCCAAAGCCAGTGTCTGGGGCTGGAGCTGCGCGACTGCCAGGCGCTGGGGATCAACTTCTCCCGCGCCAGCTTTGCCAACCAGATCACCGTCAAGAGCTACTTCTGCGAAGCCCATCTGACCGGCAACAACTTCAGCTACGCCAATTTTGAGGGCTGTCTGCTGGAGCAATGCGAATTGAGCGGCAATCGCTGGCAGGGGGCCAACCTGTTCGGTGCCTCGCTGGCGGGCTCCGATCTCAGCGGTTCCGAGTTTGGCCAAATAGACTGGGCCAGCGTCAACCTGCAGGGTTGTGACCTGCGCCAGTGCGATCTGCCGGGGCTGGATCTGCGGCGGGTCAATCTGGATGGGGTGCAAATCAACGAAGATCAGCAGCAGGCCTTGCTGGAGCAGATCGGGCTGGTCGTCTTCCCCTGAGCCGGCCGGAAAAGAGGTAATTTTTCGTCATCTGCCGCCATGCCCTATACCGGCGGCGAACAAAAAAGCCTGCATGATGCAGGCTTTTTTGGATGGCAGGGTTGGCGGCCGGGTGGCGATGATCAGCGCTTGGCCAGCCACTTGGTCGGGTTGATGGCCTCGCCCTGATAGCGAATTTCGAAGTAGAGACCGGGTCTGTCCTGCCCGCCCGAATCGCCAACCAGCGCTACCGGTTCACCCTGTTCCACGTTCTGGCCCACCTGGCGCAGCAGCGACTGGTTGTGACCGTAGAGGCTCATGTAGCCGCGGCCGTGATCGATCACCAGCAACATGCCGAAGCCGTCCAGCCAGTCGGCATAGACCACCTGGCCCGGCGCCACTGCCTTGACCTGGGTGCCTTCGCTGGCGCCGATCAGGGTGCCTTTCCACTTCAGCTCGGCGGTGCGCGGCGAGCCGTAGGCGATGAGGATTGGCCCCTGCACCGGCCAGCGCAGGCTGCCATTGGTCTTGAGGCCGCTGTAGTAACCGGCGCTGCCGATCCCCGAACCTCGCTCGGGCTTGCTGCTGGCCACTTCCTCGGCCGGCTGCTGTTGTTGGGCTGCCTTGTTTTGAGCTGCGAGCCGTTCCTGTTCGGCACGGCGCTGCTCTGCCAGCTTGCGTTGCCGCTCCTGTTCCGCCTTCAGCTTGGCAAGGCGCTCCCGCTCGCGGCGCTCCTGCTCTTCCCGCTGGCGGCGCAGCTCTTCCAGCCGGGCCTTCAGCGCTTTCTCCGCCTTGACCAGCTTGGTCAGCTTCTGTTCGTCATCCTGCACCGACTGCTGCAGCTGGTTGCGCACCTTGGCGCGGCTCTGCTGGCTGGCCAGCAGACTTTGATGGTGCTGCTGCTGTTCGGTGAGCAGGGATTGCAGCCGGCTTTCGGTCTCTTTGGTGGCCTGCTGGTTTTTGGCCAGTTTGGTGCGGGTGGCCCGCAGGGCTTCGATGGCCTCGATGCGTGCCTTGTTGAGGTAGTCGTAGTAGTCGAGGGAACGGCTCAGTTTGGCCGGATCCTGCTGGTTGAGCAGCAGTTTGAGGTAATCGTGGTTGCCGGCGGTAAAGGCGCTCTCCGCCTGTTTGGCCAGCAACTGCTTCTGGCGGCTGGCCTGCTGCTCCAGATCCAGCTTGTCCTGCTGCAGTCCCACCAGCTTCTGCTGGTTCTCTCTGAGCTGCTGCTTGGTCTGGTCGAGCTTGGCGGCGGCGGCCGAGATGGCCTGCTCATCGGTCTTGAGCTGGGTGTTGAGCTTGGCTAGCTCCTGCTTGCTGAGCTTGATGGTCTGCTGCTGTTCCTTGATCTGGGACTGCATGGCGCCCAGCTGCTGGTTGGCAGCCCAGGCCGTGGCCGGCCCGAACGACAGACAAAAAAACAGCGCGCCGGCCAACAGGCCGACGCGACTGGTTTTGGTTGAAATCACTTCGCATCCCCGCATGGGGAAGGATTATTTCAGAATCATCAGGGGCTTGCCAGTCATTTCCGGTGGCACAGGCAGACCCATCAGAGTCAGCATGGTGGGGGCCAGATCGGACAGTTTGCCGCCTTCCAGCACCTCGGCCTTGCGACCGAAGTAGATGAGCGGAACCGGCAGATTGGTGTGGGCGGTATGGGCCTGACCAGTCTCTTCGTCCATCATCTTCTCGGCGTTGCCGTGGTCGGCGGTGATCAGGCACTCGCCACCCACTTCGGCCAGGGCCTCGGTGACGCGACCGATGCAGTGGTCGACCGCTTCACAGGCTTTGACGGCCGCATCGAACACGCCGGTGTGGCCAACCATGTCGCCATTCGGGTAGTTGCAGATGATGACATCGTACTTGCCGCTCTTGATGGCGCCGACCAGCTTGTCGGTCAGCTCTTCGGAGCTCATCTCCGGCTGCAGGTCGTAGGTGGCCACTTTCGGGCTGGCAACGATCTCGCGATCCTCGCCAGTGAAGCAGGCCTCTTCGCCGCCGTTGAAGAAGAAGGTGACGTGGGCGTATTTCTCGGTCTCGGAGATGCGCAGCTGGGTTTTGCCCTGCTTGGCCAGCCACTCACCCAGGGTGTTCACCAGGGCGGTCGGCGGGTAGGCACAGGCGGTCTTGATGTCGGCTGCGTACTCGGTCAGCATCACGAAGTTCAGCGCCGGGGTAGCGGTGCGGGCGAAGCCGGTGAAGTCGCTGTCGACGAAGGCGCGGGTGATTTCACGGGCGCGGTCGGCACGGAAGTTCATGAAGATCAGCGCATCGCCATCCTGCATGGGGGCGGCGGCACCGATGCGGGTCGCTTTGACGAACTCGTCGTTTTCGTCGCGAGCGTAGGCTGCTGCCAGGGCTTCGCTGGCGCTGTCGGCGGTGAACTCGCCCTTGCCCTGAGTCATCAGGTCATAGGCTTGCTGTACGCGATCCCAGCGGTTGTCACGGTCCATGGCGTAGTAACGGCCGATCATGGAGGCGAAGCGACCCTTGCCCAGACGGGCGAACAGGGCATCGAACAGCTCGATGGAGGACTGGGCGGAACGCGGCGGTACATCGCGGCCATCCAGGAAGGCGTGGAAGTAGATCTGCTCGGCGCCACGCTTGGCGGCCATCTCGATCATGCCCATGATGTGCTCTTCGTGGCTGTGTACGCCACCCGGGGACATCAGGCCCATGATGTGCACGGCTTTGCCCTTGCTTACTGCTGCGTCAACAGCCTTGGCCAGCTCAACGTTCTCGAAGAAGGGGCCGTCCTGGATGTCTTTGGAGATGCGGGTCAGTTCCTGATAGACGATACGACCGGCGCCGATGTTGACGTGGCCCACTTCGGAGTTCCCCATCTGACCGTCCGGCAGACCCACGTCCAGGCCGGAGCCGGAGATCAGGGTGCTGGTGTAGTCACGGGCGAGACGGTCGAGGTTGGGAGTCTTGGCGGCAGCGACGGCGTTGTGCTCTTGCTTGGTGCTGTAGCCCCAACCGTCCATGATGACCAGAACCAAAGGTTTCTTAGCTGTTGACATAAGGCTATGTCCTCTCGGATAGGAATGAATTGCGGGAAGTGAAACTAGCGTAATATTACTACATCTGCCGAAATAGTCACCTGATAGCCAAGCCCCGTCCGGCGGGGGCTACACGCTGTTGCCGACCTGTTTCTCCTTTGTCGCCGGCTTGTCGCATTGCACAACGAATCCTCGGTCAGGCCTGCCAGATACCACTTTTTATATTGCTGTCGCATCCCGTATCCAGCCGATGGGAGCCGGCTCCCGCTTTGCCGCCAAGATGGCTGATCTTGGCTGGGTCCCCATGTATACTCGGGCACTTGTCTTGGTCCCTGGATAGTAGAAGATGCAAGAGTATTTGGATTTTGCGGCCCGCAACCCGCTGCTGACCGCAGCTTGGTTCGGCCTGGCGGGCACTCTGGTTTACACCACGGTGCGTGCCCGTTTTTCTCCGGTCAAGTCGGTGAACAACCACACCGCCACCCTGCTGATCAACCGTGAAAACGCCACCGTGGTGGACATTCGCAGTCAGGAAGAGTTTGCCAAGGGCCATCTGGCCGGTGCCCAGCACCTGCCGCTCAGCCAGATCCAGAGCAATAACCTGGGCCCGGTTGAAAAGCATAAAGATGCCCCCATCATAGTGGTGTGCGAGTCGGGGATGACCGCTGGTGGCGCGGGTCGCCAACTGAGCAAAGCCGGCTTCAAGCAGGTGTATGTGCTCAGCGGTGGCATGGCCCAGTGGCGTGCAGAAAATCTGCCGGTGACCAAAAAACGCTGATTTAAGGGCCTGCGCCCACCTATTTTCATAAAAAGGAATCAAACAAAATGGCTGAAGAGATCAACAACCAGGAAGTACAACCGGAATTCCACATCCAGCGCGTCTACACCAAGGACGTCTCCTTCGAAGCGCCAAACACCCCGCACATCTTCCAGAAAGAGTGGCAGCCGGACGTCAAGCTGGACATGGACACCAAGACCAACATCCTGGCCGACAGCGTCTATGAAGTGGTACTGACCCTGACCGTCACCTGCAAGCTGGAAACCGAGACTGCCTTCCTGTGCGAAGTACAGCAGGCCGGTATCTTCACCATCGGCAACCTGCCGGAGCCGCAACTGGCCCACTGCCTGGCTGCCTTCTGCCCGAACATCCTGTTCCCGTACGCCCGTGAAGCCGTGGCCAACCTGGTGAGCAAGGGTTCCTTCCCGCAGCTGAACCTGGCACCGGTCAACTTCGATGCCCTGTTTGCCCAGCACATGGCGCAGGCTCAGGCCCAGCAGGCGACTGCGGAAGCCTGATAATGGCCGACCAGATCGCTATCTCGGTCTTGGGGGCGGGGTCTTACGGCTCCGCCCTTGCCATTTCTCTGGCGCGCAACGGTCATCCGACCCTGCTGTGGGGTCACGACCCTGCCCATGTCGCCGAGCTGGAACAGGATCGCTGCAACAAGGCATTCTTGCCGGATGTCCCCTTTCCCGCCGATCTGCTGCTGACCGCGGATCTGCAACAGGCGGTGCAAGCCGCCCCCGTACTGCTGCTGGTGGTGCCGAGCCATGTGTTCGGCCAGGTGTTGGCCCGGGTCAAGCCCTTCCTGCGCCCCGATACCCGTATCGCCTGGGCCACCAAGGGGCTGGAGCCGGACAGCGGCCGCCTGCTGCAGGACGTGGCGCGCGAGGTGCTGGGTGACGAGATGCCGCTGGCGGTGATCTCCGGCCCGACTTTCGCCAAGGAGCTGGCCGCCGGTCTGCCGACCGCCATCTCGGTGGCGTCGACCCACGACGACTTCGCCGACGATCTCTCCCTGCTGCTGCACTGTGGCCGCTCGTTCCGGGTCTATACCAATCCGGACTTCATCGGTCTGCAACTGGGCGGGGCGGTCAAGAACGTCATCGCCATCGGCGCCGGTCTCTCCGACGGGCTGGGGTTTGGCGCCAACGCCAGGACCGCGCTCATCACCCGCGGCCTGGTAGAGATGCAGCGCCTCGGTGCCGCGCTCGGGGCCGATGCCAAGACCTTCATGGGGATGGCGGGGCTCGGGGATCTGGTGCTGACCTGTACCGACAACCAGTCGCGCAACCGTCGTTTCGGTCTGGCGCTGGGCGCCGGCAAGGACGTCGATACCGCCATGACCGAGATCGGTCAGGTGGTGGAGGGCTCTCGCAACACCAAGGAGGTGCATCTGCTGGCGGCCCGTTGCGGCGTCGAGATGCCCATCTGCGAGCAGATCTTCAAGGTGCTGTACGAAGGCAAGAATCCGAAAGAGGCGGCCATCGCCCTGCTGTCGCGAGACAAGAAGGACGAATAATCCGCCCGCCGCAGAATGCAAAAGGCCCCGCCAGCTGGCGGGGCCTTTTCTTTGCCGAAAAAGAGCAAATCAGTAGTAGGAGTGATCGCCGCGCTGGTGCTCGGTGGCATCCTTGACGCCGTTGAGCTCGCCCGGGAATTTCTCCAGCAGCTGCTTCTCGATCCCCTCTTTCAGGGTGTAATCGACCATGGAGCAACCGTTGCAACCACCGCCAAACTGCAGGATGGCCAGCTTGTCCTCGGTCAGTTCGACCAGGGTGACCTTGCCGCCGTGACCGGCCAGCATGGGGTTCACCTCGGACATCAACACGTACTCGATACGGTCGATCAGGGGGGCGTCATCGGCCACTTTGCGCATCTTGGCGTTCGGGGCTTTCAGGGTGAGCTGGGAGCCCATCTGATCGGTGACGAAGTCGATGGTGGCATCCACCAGGAAGGGGGCGCTCAGGGGATCGACCAGGCAGTCGAAGCCGCTGAAGGGCAGGTGTTGATCTTCCGGATCGACCGCGTCGGGTGGGCAATATGATACGCCGCACTCGGCATTCTGGGTTCCCGGATTGACCACAAACACCCGGATATTGGTGCCATCAGGCTGTTTTTCCAGCAGTTTACGGAAATGGGCCTGGGCGGTGTCGGAAATGCTGATCATCACTATCCTCATAAACCTGAGTGTACGACTAGGGTATTCATGATAACTCTGTTGGCAAGGCTTGGGTAGCGTGCCGTTGGCTACTTGAGGTGCTTGAGGGTACGACAGACGGCCCACACTTCCACCTTTGTGACTCCGCTCTCATGGAGCAGGCGGGTGAGATGGCCGGCGGTGGCGCCCGTGGTGACCACATCATCGAGCAGCGCCACGTGCTGATAATCATGGGGGCGGATCAGGAAGGCGCCGCGCAGGTTGCGCCGCCGCTGGCCCGCACTCAATTTGGTCTGCTGCGGGGTTGCCCTGACCCGGCGCAGCAGCCGATTATCGCAGGGGATGCCGGTCAGCTCGCCGAGGGCGCGGGCTATCTCTTCTGCTTGGTTGAAGCCACGCCACCACTGGCGCCACCAGTGCAGGGGGACCGGAATGATGGCCTCTGGTGGCTCGCGGCAATCCAGATGATCTGCCAGCACTCTGGCGAGCAGCGGGGCCAGCAGGATCTGGCCGGAATACTTCAGCCGTGGGATCAGCATGGGGTAGGGGGGGCGGTAGTCACCTATGACCTGCAGCCGCTCCCATGGCGGCGGCCTGCGCTGGCAGCGACCGCAGATCGGCTCGCGCGCTTCATCCAGTGCCGGCAAGGGGGCAGCACACAAGCGGCAGGTGTGGTCAACCTGCTGCAGGGCCTGTCGGCACCAGCTGCAAAGCAAGGGGTCAGCATCGCAAGGTTGCTGGCAGAGCAGGCAGCTGCCCTGCCAGTCGGCATGGCTGCCGAGGATCGGACTTGCTTTGGCGAGCAGCCGCTTTAACATGCTGACCCCAACAGAGTGAACAGGATCTTGAGTCTAGATGAGCGTATCGGTAGAGCGGTTTGGTCAGGGGCCCGATCTGGTGCTGTTGCACGGATGGGGAATGAATGGCGCGGTCTGGCACGGCATTGTGCCGGCCCTGGCGGCTCGCTATCGCGTCCATCTGGTGGACCTGCCCGGCTTTGGCAACAGCCCGCTGGCGGGTGAGGCCGAGTACAGTCTGCCCTGGCTGGCGGAACAGGTTGCTGCCATCCTGCCGGATAAGTGCCATTTGTTGGGTTGGTCCCTCGGTGGTCTGGTGGCAAGCCGATTGGCCTTGAACCATCCCGAGCGACTGCACTCCGTGATCACGGTGGCCAGCTCACCCTGTTTCATGGCCCGCGACGAGTGGCCCGGGATCGCCCCCAAGGTGCTGACCGGGTTCAACCAGATGCTGGCGGGGGACTTCAAGCAGACCATAGAACGTTTCCTGGCGATCCAGGCCATGGGCAGCGAACACGCCAGAGATGACATCCGCCAGCTGCGCCACTGGCTGGCGGAGCGGCCCGCTCCACAGCTGGCCGCGCTGGAGGCGGGGCTTGGTTTGCTGGCCGATGTCGATCTGCGCGATGAGCTGGTGCAGTTGAACCTGCCCTGGCTGCGGGTCTACGGTCGGCTGGATTCGTTGGTACCCAAAGCCTCCATTCCTCTGCTGGACGAGCGCTACCCGGCCAGCCGCAGTGTGGTGCTGGAAAAGGCCTCACATGCGCCCTTTATTTCTCATCCACAGCAGTTCATTGAAATCATTGAACATTTTGTAGGTTGAAAAATAGCCAATTTGCTTCATTAATCCTCTGGGGTGAAGGATAATTAATCCAGTGTCAGAGGAGAATTGTCATGCGTATAGATTCTGCGTTGAACAGCGGTGTACAGGGGTTCCAGCGTGCGGAGCAGATCGCCGACAAGGCATCCAATCAGATCGCCAGGCTCAACACCCCGAGCGGTGACAAGGTACAGTTGCCCGAGGAACTGGTGAACCTCAAGAGTGCCGAGGTGCAGGCCGGTGCCTCCGCCAAGGTGATCCAGACCGCCAGCGACATGATGGGAACCCTGATCGACATCCGGGTGTGACATGAACATCAATGTCAGTCTGCCGACCATCATTCCCAATCAGCTGCAACCGCAGACGGAATCGGCACGTACTGACAATCGCCGCGCAGCCCTCATCCCCCAGAGCCGCCAGACCGAGGCCTTCAATGCCGAGCCCGAGGTCGGCTCCCAGAAAGACAAATCCAGATCCACTCAGGCCAACGCCAATCAGACCTCCCAGCAGGCACGGGAGGGCTCCCAGACCGGCAACCCGCAGGCTGCCGTCGACAACCGTTTCGTCGAGGCCACCGGTGAAGACGGCCAGCGCAACAATGCAGCAGGATCCCAAACAACAAGAACAGCAGCAGAAACAGGAGCTGCAGATCAAGGCGCTGGCAGACAGGGATCAGGAGGTGCGAACCCACGAGCAGGCGCATCAGAGCACAGGCGGTCAGTATGCCGGCAGTCCGACCTACCAGTTTGCCATGGGGCCGGATGGCAAGCGTTATGCCACCGGTGGTGGTGTTTCCATCGACATAAGTGTCATTCCCGGCGAGCCCAGGGCCACCATCGCCAAGATGCAGCAGGTACGTGCCGCCGCACTGGCGCCGGCACAACCCTCCTCTCAGGATCTGAGCGTGGCAAGGAGTGCCGCGGCCAAGGAGGCCCAGGCCCGCAAGGCGCTGATCTCTGCCGATCCTGGCTCCGAGTTGAAGGCAGATGGCAGTGCCAAAACCGGAGTGCTGAATGGCTACATGGAGCAGCGCAACCAGGTCATTGCCCAGCGCTATCAGCAGGCGGTCAAGCCTGCGACTCCACAGAGCTTCAACCTGAGCGTCTGAGCTCGGCAATTCCCCTGTTTTTCCCCCGCAAGCGGCTATTTGCAACTACTCTGAGGGGTAATCCCATCCACATTCACAGGAGTCGTCATGCACTTTGATGAAGTCAAACCGGAAGATTTTGCCACCTTCTCCCGTGTCCCTCCGCCGTACCTCCAGATGGAGCAGTTTTTGATGCAGCTCGGTGGGGGCGGTACCGAAGGTACCCATTTCAAGAAAAAGGTGATGCTGGCGGCAGGGTGGAGCCATACCGGCGTCGTCTCTTATGGCAAATATCCACAAGAGGCCTGCAAGGCATTCAACCGGCTGCGGGAGGTGCTGGCGGCCCATCAGGAGGCCGACGCTATTCTGAGCGCACTGGCCGAGTGAGGCGGCTGCACCACCGGCACAAAAAAGCCCCTCGCGGGGCTTTTTGCATTCTGGGGACTTATTTCTTCAGTTTGGAGAGGGCGGCGGCGAAGGCGTTGCCCATGGCGCCGTCGGTCGGGGCGTTCTGACGGGGGGCCTGTTTCGGCTTGGCGTTGTTGCCAGTGTGGTGCGGCTCGGCTGGTTTGCGCGCTGGCTGGCCGGCCTTTTCATCCAGACGCATGGTCAGGCTGATGCGCTTGCGCGGTACGTCCACCTCCAGCACCTTCACCCGGACAATGTCACCTGCCTTGACCACCTCGCGGGGATCCTTGACGAAGCGATCGGTCAGAGAGGAGATATGCACCAGGCCGTCTTGATGGACGCCGATGTCGACGAAGGCGCCGAAGTTGGTGACGTTGGTGACCACCCCTTCCAGTATCATCTCGGGTACCAGATCGCTGATTTTCTCCACCCCTTCCTTGAAGGTGGCGGTCTTGAACTCGGGGCGCGGGTCACGGCCCGGCTTGTCCAGCTCGCCAATGATGTCGGTGACGGTGGGTACCCCGAACTGCTCATCGGTGTAGTCGGCGGGCTTGAGGGTGCGCAGCAGGCTGCTGTTGCCTAGCAGGCTGTCGACGGTCTGTTCCAGTCTGGCGAGGATCCGCTCCACCACAGGGTAGGATTCCGGATGCACCGCCGAACCATCCAGCGGGTTGCTGCCGCCACGAATGCGCAGGAAGCCGGCGCACTGCTCAAATGCCTTGGGGCCGAGCCTGCTCACTTTCAGCAATTGCTGGCGGTGTTGGAAGGCGCCGTGCTCGTCCCGGTAGGCGACTATGTTCTGGGCCAGGGTCTGGGAGAGGCCTGATACTCGGTTGAGCAGAGCGACCGAGGCGGTATTCACATCCACCCCGACCGCGTTCACGCAATCCTCGACTACCGCATCGAGCCGGCGGGCCAGCTGGCTCTGGCCGACGTCATGCTGATACTGGCCGACGCCGATGCTCTTGGGGTCGATCTTGACCAGCTCGGCCAGCGGATCCTGCAGGCGGCGGGCGATGGAGACGGCGCCGCGCAGGGAGACGTCGAGATCCGGGAATTCCTGGGAGGCGAGTTCGGAGGCGGAGTAGACCGATGCCCCGGCTTCACTCACCACGATTTTCTGGGCCTTGGCGTCCGGGTAGCGCTCAAACAGGTCGCTCACCAAGCGGTCGGTCTCCCGCGAGGCGGTGCCGTTGCCGATGCTGATGAGCTCGACCTTGTGCTTCTGGCACAGCTCGCTCAGGGTCTTGAGGCTCTGGTCAATCTGGCGCTTGGGTTCGAACGGATAGATGGTCGCGGTATCGACCAGCTTGCCGGTGGCATCCACCACGGCCACCTTGACCCCGGTGCGGATGCCGGGATCCAGCCCCATGGTGCAGCGCATGCCGGCCGGTGCCGCCATCAGCAGATCCTTGAGGTTCATGGCGAACACCTTGATCGCCTCCTCTTCCGCCGACTCGCGGATGCGGCCAATGAGCTCGGTCTCCATCTGCAGGGAGAGCTTGATCTTCCAGGTCCAGCTCACCACCCCCTGCAGCCACTTGTCGGCCGGGCGGTTTTGCAGGTTGAGCCTGAGGTGATGGGCGATGATCCCCTCGCAGGGGCTGACGCTCTCGTCGTCACCGGTGACCAGCGCCAGGTTGAGCACGCCCTCGTTGCGGCCGCGCAGCATGGCCAGCACCCGGTGGGAGGGGGCCTTGTGCAGCGGCTCGTCGTGCTCGAAGTAGTCCTTGAATTTGGCCCCTTCCTGCTCCTTGCCGGCCACCACGCGGGCGCGCAGGGTGGCGTTGTGCCACAAATAGTCCCGCAGCTTCTCAAGGAGATCAGCCTGCTCGGCGAAGCGCTCCATCAGGATGTAGCGGGCGCCGTCGAGGGCGGCCTTGCCGTCAGTGATCCCCTGCTCGGCATTGAGGAAGCGAACTGCCTCCTGCTCGGGATCTTTCATGGAATCCCCCAGCAGCAGATCCGCCAGCGGCTCCAGCCCCATCTCGATGGCCATCTGTCCCTTGGTGCGGCGCTTGGGCTTGTAGGGGAGGTAGAGATCTTCCAGCCGGGTCTTGCTGTCGGCCTCGTTCAGCTCGCGGGCCAGCTCGGGGGTCAGTTTGCCCTGCTCTTCGATGGAGCGCAGGATCACCTGGCGGCGATCCGCCAGTTCACGCAGGTAACCGAGGCGGCTCTCCAGGGTGCGCAGCTGGCTGTCGTCCAGACCGCCGGTCACCTCTTTGCGGTAACGGGCGATGAAGGGGACGGTGGCGCCTTCGTCCAGCAGGCGAACGGCGGCCTGCACCTGTTCCGGGCGGGCATTCAGCTCACCGGCAATCTGATGTTCTATAACGTGGCTTTGCATCGAGGGTCTCTGTAGTCGGGTCCAGAACAACGGGCTGGCGCGAGGGCGATGTCGCCGGGCAAGAGGCTGTCAGGGCGGTGCTCAAGGTAACAGCCAGGCCACTGCCGCGCGGGCCGGTTGGCGCCGCAAGGCGCCGGGTGTGAGCACTATATGGGGTCGGGCGGCGGGATGCCACCCCGGCAGAAATGACACTTGTCATACCCGGTAGGCGGGCATGCTGGCTTCGTCAGCCGATTTGGCAGCCAGGGCCGGCGCCGGCTTATTTGGGATAGCTGATCTCATTGATGTACCAGCAGGCGTCACCGACTGGCGTACGCACTATGGCCTCATCGCCTACCTCTTTCTTGAGCAGGGCGCGGGCCATGGGGGAGTCGATGGAGATGTAATCCTTGCGCTCGAAGATCTCGTCATAGCCGACGATGCGAAATCGCTTGGTCTCTCCCTCCTCGTTTTCCACCTCGACCCAGGCGCCAAAGAAGACCTTGCCCTCCTGGGCGGGGGAGTAGTCGACGATCCCCAGCTCCTCTAGGCACTTGCGCAGGTAACGGACCCGGCGGTCGATCTCCCGCAGCCGTTTCTTGTTGTATTGGTAGTCGGCATTCTCGCTGCGATCACCGAGGCTGGCCGCCCAGGCCACTTTGCGGGTGGTCTCGGGGCGCTCCTCGCGCCAGAGGAAATCGAGCTCCTGCTTGAGCTTGTTGTAGCCTTCACGGGTGATCAACTTGGTCTTCATGGAGGGTCCCTGTGTCGATGGGGCGGATGAGCCTCTTATGGCCCGGCAGATCTTATCCGCTGTCGCCTTGCTGTCGAGCAAAAACTGGCGGGCCAGATGACGCTGGGGGCAGGGGAAAAGTGGCCTCATGCCGGCAGCGCGGGCAATAACCGGTAACATATTTATGCTTTGCCGTTACGAGTCCGGGCTCTAGTATTGGCAGCATATCGAGAGGAGAGGCAAGCAATGAGTCAGCAATACAAGGTTCTGGTCGTCGACGATGATTTGAAATTACGTTCCCTGCTGGAGCGCTACCTGACCGAACAGGGGTTCGTAGTTCGGGGCGTCGCCAATGGCGAACAGGCCGACCGCCTGCTGACTCGTGAAAATTTCAGCCTGATGGTGCTCGATCTGATGCTGCCGGGGGAAGACGGCCTCTCCATCTGTCGCCGCCTGCGCGAGGCCGGCAACCAGATCCCGGTGCTGATGCTGACCGCCAAGGGGGACGAGGTGGATCGCATCGTCGGCCTCGAGATGGGAGCCGATGATTACCTGCCCAAACCGTTCAACCCTCGTGAGCTGCTGGCCCGGATCCGCGCCGTGTTGCGCCGGCACACCGTCGAGTTGCCGGGTGCCCCCTCTACCGCCGAGAAAGTGGTGAGCTTTGGCAGCTACCAGCTCAACCTGGCGACCCGAGAACTGAGCCGCGATGGCGATCCGGTGGCACTGACCAGCGGTGAGTTCGCCGTCCTCAAGGTGCTGGTGAGCCATCCGCGCGAGCCTCTCTCCCGCGACAAGCTGATGAACCTGGCCCGCGGTCGCGAATATACCGCCACCGAGCGCAGCATCGACGTGCAGGTCTCCCGCCTGCGCCGCCTGCTGGAGCAGGACCCGGCACAGCCCCGTTATCTGCAGACCGTCTGGGGTCTGGGCTATGTATTCGTGCCGGACGGTGATGGCGAATGAAGAAAGTGAGCAGCATGTTTTCCCGCATGCTCTGGTTTTTGGCCGCCGTGCTGGTGGTCTATCAGTTTGTCTCCTATGCCACCTTCTACAACTACCTGCTGGCGCCGACCGTCAAGCAGATCAGCCACCTGCTGGCCAATCAGGTCAAGCTCATCTTCCCGGTCGAGAGCAACCAGCTGGCGCTGAGTGAAGATGCCGAGGCGCTGGTCTACGTGGCGACCGGCAGCGACATCTATACCCAGACCGAGGCGGAGCAGCACGGGCTCAAGGAGTCCAAGCCCTACACCTATCTGGAGGAGAGCATCAGTCGCGAGCTGGGGGGCAAGACCAAGGTGCGGGTCGAAATCCAGGATCACTACATCATCTGGATCCAGCCGCCCCAGGCCAACAAGGTGTGGGTGCGCATCCCGCTGACCGAGATCGAGGACGACGACATAGAGCCGCTGATCCTCTACATGAGCGTGCTGCTGGTGGTTACCCTGTTCGCGGCCTGGCGGTTTGCCCGCCAGCTGGTGCGGCCGCTGGAGGAACTGGAGGCGGGGGCCGTGGCGGTTGCCCGTGGTAACTTCCCCGATGCGCTGGGGGAGCAGGGTTCGCGGGAGGTACGCCGGCTGACCCGCACCTTCAACCACATGTCGAGCTCCATCAAGAACCTCATCGAAGAGCGAAACATGATGATGGCGGGGGTTTCCCACGATCTTCGTACGCCGTTGACCCGTATCCGGCTGGCGACCGAGATGATGTCCTCCGGAGATGAGTATCTCAAGGAGAGCATCAACGCGGACATCGACGAATCCAACGGTATCATCGATCAGTTCATCGATTACATTCGTCCAGATGAAGGACTGGATACCCAGCCGGTGGACCTGACCCAGCTGATCCACGATGTGCTGCTGGTGCAGACCGAGCAGGGGCTGGAAGTGGAGCTGGATCTGCCGGCCGAAGCGGTGCGGGTGGCCTGCAATCCCATCAGCATCCGGCGCATCCTCAATAACCTGTCGGGCAATTCGTTGCGCTACGGGGCGAGCCGGCTACAGGCCGAGCTCAAGGATGACGGTCACTGGGTCCGGTTGCGCTTGTCGGATGATGGCCCCGGCATTCCGGAACAGGATTACTACCGGGTGCTCAAGCCCTTCACCCAGGGGAACGAGGCCCGTACCGGCAGCGGCAGTGGGCTGGGGCTGGCCATCGTCGCCAAGATCGTCTCCCAGCACCACGGCACTATCAGACTGGGGCGTGCCGAGCAGGGGGGCTTGCTGGTGGAGATCCGGCTGCCCAAGAACCAGCCGCTGGAGTGGATTGATTGAACGAAGGGCGCATCCGTGGATGCGCCCTTCTGCATTGTCAGGCCTGCGGCTCGGTTGCCTTGCGGTAGCGCCTGCCGTACTTCAGCTGCTGGATCAGCAGAGCGGCGACGATGAGCGCCAACCCGATGGGGGTGGCCGGGTGGATGGTCTCGCCGATCAACAGGTTGAGCAGGACCAGCGAGGCAAAAGGCGAGATGAAGATGAGGTTGCTGATGGGTGCCGTGTTGGTGGCGTGGCGCAGTGCCATCAGCCAGAGCACGAAGCCGAAGCCCATCTCGAACAGCCCGACATAGATGGCGCCGGCCCATCCCTGCCAGGCGGTCATGGCAAAATCGGAGAGCAGCCAGGTCGCCACGACGATGAAGGGCAGGCTGATGATGAAGCCGAGCAGCAGGCTGACGATGGGATCCCCCTGATTGCGGGTGTTGAGGATCCAGTAGCCGGCCCAGATGAGGGTCGACACCAGCGCCAGCGTCACGCCGAGGGGGCTGTCGAACTGCAGACCGAACACATCCCCCCTGGTCGCGATCACCAGCGCACCGAAGTAACCGAGCACGATGGCCACCCCGTCGCGGCGGCGCAGCTTCTGGCCGAGGAAGGGGACGGCCAGCAGACTGAGGGTGATGGCCCAGGTGTAGTTGAGGGTCTGCGCCTGCTGGGCTGGCAGCAGGTCATACGCCTTAAACAGCAGTAAGTAATAGAGGAAGGGGTTGAGCACCCCCAGCGCCAGATAGTAGAGGGGACGCCCTTTGATGTAGCTGAGCAACAGCGGCAGTTTGCCCTGACAGGCCACTATCACCCCCAGCGCCAGGGTCGAGGTGCAGGCCGCGACTAGGCTGCGTTCTCAAAATGCTGGTTTTCTGTCCACCAATAGTTCCCGTAAGTAACGAAGGCAGAAAGCCAGCTTGATAAAAGCAGCAAAACTTCCCGCCAGCTTTTCATACCTCGTTGAGAATCGGCGAAACTTCTTCAGCCATCCGAAGCACCGTTCGACCACATTTCTCCTACGATAACGAGCTTTGTCTAACACCAGTGGACGTCCCTTATGGTGCCGTTGCTGGTCGCTGCGTTGCGGGATAACCGCTTTTATCTTTCTGCGCCGGAGTTCTGCCCGCAGAGCCCTGCTGCTATAGGCCTTATCTGCGGCAAGATGAGTTGGCCGAGTGCGATAACGGCCTGATGAAGTCGGGATCCTTGCCATGGCCAACGCACTTGTCGCATATCTGATTTCCGCTGATTGCCCCGGCGAAAGGCAGAACCCCAGCGGTAAACCATTACCATCAGTGACCAAGTGAATTTTGCTGCCAAAACCACCACGAGAGCGACCAAGGGCTTGATTCACCGGAGAGTTTTTTTACGCGCTCCGGCAGCATCTTTGGATGCCCTGACATTGGAGCCGTCAATGCACCACAGGTCGAAGTCGATAAGCCCTTCTTCATTGAGATGCAGTTGCAACGCAGCAAGGATGGCATCGATACGACCTGTACTCAGCCAACGTCGAAAGGTGTTATAA
>NZ_NEVB01000078.1:0-7784 GCF_002259925.1 Aeromonas sp. A35_P
GGTGATGTGTTGGCCGCTCCCTGACGATATTGATATTTCGCTGTTGATATTGAGTGTTGAGTTATTAATAAAGGAGCAGCCGGAACTCAATGCCCGTTATTTTTTCAGTGCCGATGGCGATCTATTTAAATATCAGATAAATGGCTGGTATCCCTGTCTGGAGTTTTATCGTCTGGCGGCTGACGAGGTGGATGAGCTGGTACGGCGAGTGCAGCAGGCCCCCTGGGACAGTGCCCGCCAACCGCCTTTTAAGGCATTGATTATCAACGCAGAACGTAGTGTGACACTGGCGCTGGTGCTGCATCCTGTGCTTGCGGAACAGGGCTCGCCACAGACCTTGATGGCGGCGCTGAAGCAGCACTACGATCGGTTGGCCACGGGTCAGGCCGGGCAAACGCCGCTGCTGCTATCATCCCCGGCATGCATTGCCGCACCAGCCTCTTGTGCCCCTGCTCATGATGTTGGCGGGAATATTTCACGGATTATTCTTGAGGAATTTCGCCGTGCCTTGTCATCGCCCGATATGGGGCCGGATGATGACTTTTTTGATAATGGTGGTCACTCCCTGCTGGCGACCAGAATTATCGGGAAATTACTGAGCGAGCACGGTATCGAGTGCCGCTTCAACGACTTTTTCGAATCGCCGACGGCGGCTGCCCTGGCACGCAAGGCCGTGATATCAGAGCAGGCTTCATTGCCGAACGCCGTCCCGGCAAATAACAGGGCACCGGCTCCGCTCGCCCTGGCGCAGGCCTCTCTGTGGCGGGCTTATGAAGCCCACGACTTTGGCACCATTTTTAATCTTCCCTTTGCCCTCGATTTTATTGACGAGGTGGACGAGTCCCTGTTTGCTCACGCCTTTGCCGATATTATCGAGCGCCACGCCAGTTTGCGGACCCTGTTCATGACGCAGGATGGCGAGGTGCGGCAACGTATTCTCCCGGTCGATCAGCTGGCCGGCTATCGCTGGTTCTGGGGCAGTGCCGAGTCGCAGGGGATGACCTTGGCCGACGCCGCGGCCCATCGCTTCGACCTGACCCGGGAGCTGCCGCTGCGGATCCGTTTCCTGCGCGATCCGGCCACGGGGCGCCAGCAGCTCTCCTTGTTGGTGCACCACATGGTGGTGGACGAGTGGTCCATCAACCTGATGATGGGGGAGCTGGCCCAGGCTTACCTGGCTCGCGCCGCCGGGTCTGCCCCCCGCTGGGATGCGCCGGCACCGGCGTTTCACGATTTTGCTCGCCGGCAGGCGGCGGATGGGATCAACGAGACGCACCTGGCCTACTGGACCCGTCTGCTGCACGGCGCCGTGCCGGCTTCCCGCCGTCCTCCCTTGCCGGTGATGCCCCTGCAGGGTGAGGCATGGGCCGCCCGCTGGCACGAGTGGCAGCCGGCCGAGGGCACGCTGGCCCGGCTCTATGAGCTGGCCCGCGCCCACGATGCCTCCCTCTTTACCCTGATGTACACGGCCATCGCCCTCGCCTTGCACCAGCTCGGTCAGGCCGAGGAGATCCTGATCGGCACCTCGACCTCGGGGCGCACCGATCCGGCCTTCTTCGACTCGGTGGGCTATTTCACTACCATGGTGGCGCATCGGGTGTCGTTTGCCCCGACCACCCGGTTTGGCGATCTGCTGCGCCAGGTGACCCGCACCATCAACGACTCACTCTGCTACGCGGACGTGCCGCTCGAACAGATCCAGCAGGGATTGGGCATGACGCCGGCCGACGGCTTGCTGTTCGACGTCTACATCCAGATCCACGCCAGCAACGCCCTCAACGGCCGTCTGCCGACCCCGGCGGGCGAGGGGCTGCGCTACCGCCAGATCGATGCGGACAAGACCGAAACCATGTTCGGCCTGCAGTTCGAGATCATGGAGGATGTGCTGGACGATGAGCGGCGGCTGCGGCTGGTCATCACCTACCGGGACGGTCGCTACAGCCCGGCCCAGATACAGACTCTCTGTGCCCTGCTTGACCGGTTGCTCGAACAGCTGGTGCGGGAGGGGACTGCCAGCCCGCTCGCGGCCCTGGTCCCACAGGTGTGATGGCGTGAGCCCCCGCAAGGGGGCTCACTGTTTGGCTCAGTCGGTCGGCAGACCGTAGTGCTGGAAGGTGGTGCGGGCGGGCAGGTGGTAGTGGGCGCGGCCCAGCAGCTGATTGAGGATGCGAGCATTGCGGTTGGGCCCGAGCCCCAGATCCGGCGAGCCTACCCCCTGCTGGAAGATGTCGGCGTTGTGGATGAAGACCCGGCCCGTGCCCCGATCGGCGCGGCGGGCGGTGAAGTCCTCCTGCACTATGCAGTCCCCCTGTTCGTCCACGGCCAGTACCTCACCCTTCAATTGTTCGAACCAGGCGGGCCAGGCGTGGGCATAGCCGGTGGCGGCCACCACGGCATCGGCCTCGAGGGTACAACGCTGATCGAGCTGGGTGTGGTGGCAGGTCAGACGCAGGGCGCCGTCGCTCAGGACTTCGGCCGCCTCCAGATTGCAGCTGGAGAAGAGGGTCAGCCCGGGTGTCTGGCCGCCGATGGATCGCTCGTAGATCAGGTCGAACAGGGCGCCTATGGTCGCGAAGCTGATCCCCTTGTAGAGCATCCCCTGTCCGGCCACGATGGCGCGCCGTTTCTCCCGCGGGATGCGCTGGAAATAATCCATGTAGCCGGGGGTGAAGCACTCCTGCCCCAGCTTGGAGTACTCCATGGGGTGGAAGCCGGGGGCCCGGGTGATCCACTGGATGGCCGCCCCGGCGGCCACCCGCTCCGGCGTGAGCGTCTGGAACAGGGCCAGCACGCACTCGGCCGCACTCTGCCCGGAGCCTACCACTGTCACCCGGCGGCAGGCGGCCAGGCGCTCCCTGGCGTGCAGGAAGTCGGCGGAGTGCAGCAGATTCGGGTGTTCGATCCCCTGCGCCCAGGCTGGCAGGGCCGGACGGGTGCCGATGGCCAGATCACGGCTCTGGTAGTGACGGGGCCTGCCGTCGGCGTCGCGGCTCTCGAGGCAGAAGCGCTCCTTGCCCGCATCATAATGGACCGCCACCACCTCTTCGCCAAAGCGGCAGCTGGGGAGCTGCCCGGCGGCCCAGCGGCAGTAGTGGTCATACTCGCGGCGCGGGATCTGGAAGTGGTCGTAGTAGTAGAAGGGGTAGAGCCGGTCGTGCCGGTGCAGATAGTTTAGGTAGCTCAGCGGATGGGTCGGGTCGGCCAGGGTGACCAGGTCGGCCAGGAAGGGCACCTGCAGCGTGGTGCCCGACAGCAGGAGCCCCTGGTGCCAGCTGAAGGCCGGTTTGCGATCCAGAAACACTCCGCTCAGCTCGGGATGCCGGTCCAGCAGGGCTGCCAGCCCCAGGTTGAAGGGGCCGATGCCGACCCCGGCGATATCCACGTGTGTGGTCTCCATAAACACTCCCAAAGGAAAGGTGATGCGCCCCGGCCATGCCGGGGCGCAGGATCAGGTGCGCACGCTGGCCAGCAGCCCCTCGACGTCGGCCACCGTGCGGCAGGCCAGCAGCTGGCCCGGTGACAGCTCCACGGCGAAGCGTTCGCGCAGCCGGGCCGAAATGGTCTTCAGGTGCTGGGGCCGCAACCCCAGCGCGGTAAAGGGCTGCCGGCTGTCGGCACTGCCCGGCGCCGCGCCCAGCACCTCCAGATAGATGTCGAGTACCCCGTGACGGGGGGCGGGTTGCGCCAGCAGGGTGCGTGCGGCGGGCTTGTCCGGCTTGCCGTTGGCGGTGAGGGGCAACTGCTCGACGGCCAGGGCGCGGGTCGGCACATGGGAGGCCGGCAACTGCGCGCGGGCAAACTCGCGCAGGGCGGCCGGGTCCAGCCGGTGGCCGGTGGCGCAGACGTAGAGCAGCCCGATCCCCAGCTCCCCCTGTCGCTCGTCGCCGTACTCCACCACCAGCACCTGGGCGAGGGCCGGATGGGTGATGAGGGCACTCTCGACGTCGGGCAGCGAGACACGCACCCCGCGCACCTTGATGTAACCGTTGACCCGGCTATCGAACAGCAGGGTGCCGTCGCGGCGGTAGCGGCCCCGGTCGCCGGTGCGAAACGCACGCACCTGCTGGCCCCTGTCATCGGTGAGGGTGACGAAGTCGGTCTGGACAAGCTGCCCCTGTTCTAGGTAGCCGAGGGCCAGGTTGACGCCGCTGGTATGGATGCGGCCCGCCACCCCGAGCGGGCAGTGTTCACCGCGCTCGTCCAGCAGCCAGTAGGCATTGCCCGGCAGCGGTGTGCCGTAGGGTATGCGCTGCCGATCGTCGGCGCTTATCTCGTGCCAGATGCTCCAGATGGTGGTTTCGGTCGGCCCACCGAGGGAGAAGAGGCGGGTGGCAGGCAAGCCGGTTCGCAGGCGCTCTATGATGCCCGGCTTGATGTAATCCCCTCCCTGGGCGACGAGCCGCAGACTCTGCAGCGTGTCGACCGGGTGGCAGGCGAGCAGCATCTCCAGCATGGCCGGCACCGAACACCAGAGGGTGACGCCGTGCAGCGCGATGAGCCGGCCCCAATGCACCGCATCCTTGTCGGCGCCGGGCTCCGGCAGCACCAGGGTGGCGCCGGCGGTCAGGCAGCCAAACACGTCGAAGACCGACATGTCGTGGTGCAGCGGGGTGACGGAGAGAAACTTGTCCAGCTCTGTGATGCCCCAGCGCTTCAGGGTGCTGCCGATCACGTTGGCGGTGGCCTGGTTGCTCAGCACTACGCACTTGGGGCGCCCCGTGGTGCCTGAGGTATAGAGGTAGTAGGCCGGCGTGGTGTGGGCACTGCGCCCCGCCCAGGGCGTGCCGAGGGGGGCGTCGGAGCCGGCCAGCAGGGTGGCCGGGGTCAGCGTGGGGTGGCCCGTCTCTGCGCCTGGCTCTGCCACCACCAGGTCGGGGCAGCAGTTGTCGAGCAGATAGCGGCGGCGTTCGGCTGGCGAGGCGGCATCGATGGGCACCCAGATGATGCCGCTGAGGGCGCAGGCCAGGGTCACCATTGTGTGTTCTGGGCTGCGCGGCAGGCAGATGGCGACGACCTGCCCGGCCTTGATGCCGGCCTCGCTCAGGGCATGCATCACGCGCCCCACGCCGTGACCGAGCTCCCGGTAGCTGAGCCGCCGCTCCCCCTGGATCAGGGCCACAGTCTCGTGCTGCGGATGGAACAGGCGATCGGCGATGCGCTGCAGGAAGTCGGTGTGGCGGGCGGCGTCCGGCAGGCTGTTGTGACGGGCATGGGTGGGGGTGACCAGATCCGGGAGGTGAAATGCCTTTCCCTCCGCCAGCCGGGCCACGGCACGCGCCATGGCAGCGAGCAGATCGCTCACCAGCGCGGCCTCCAGAGCCTCGCTGGCGTAGTCGATGTCGAGTGCCAGGGTACCGTCGGCCTGCTGGCTGATGCGGATGTCCATGGCGACCTGGGGTGTCTGGGTCAGCCCCCCTTGCCACTGCATGGGGCTCTCTGGCGCGGCCACCGGCCAGGCCAGTCCGTTGGTGATGACCACGGGCAGGGCGGGCCCGCCGCCATGGGTCTCCACCAGCTGGCGGGCGATATCGACCCCGGAGAACGCGAGCCGATCCAGCCCCTCCATGACGTCCTGCTGCAGGATGTGGGCCCGCTCCAGCAGGGTGCCCTCCGCGGGCTGCCAGGTGAGGGCGATAAAGCTGGAACGGTTGGTCAACGGTCCGCCGGGAGGCGGTGCCACCGGCACGGCCACGCAGAGATCCCCCTCGTCGCGCCAGCGGGAGAGCACCTCTAGGATGACGGCCACCAGGGTGGTGTTCTTGAACAGGTGCTGGCGGGCACCCAGCTTGTAGAGCGCGGCCGCCTGCCCGGCAGGTATGCGTTGCCGCAGGCGTGCGTAGCGGGCACGGCGCAGACCTTCGAGCGGCTGGGTCCAGGGCAGGCGCGGTGGCCCCTCCAGCCTGGCCAGCTTGCGCCGCCAGTAGTCCCCGGCCTGCTCCCGCTGCGCCGCCGTGGGCTCGTGAGCGGGCGGGGAGGGCAGCGCGGGGGCCACTATCCCTTCGAACAGCTCGCGCATCAGGGTGGCGATGGCGTGTCCATCCAGGATCAGGGCATCGATGCGCACGAAGGCGACCAGCTCGTCTCCCGGCAGGTGCAGCAGGGTCAGATCCCAGGGGGAGTGCGTCAGGTGGAACAGGGCATGGCTGTATGCCTCCCGGTGGCGAGCGAGCCTGGAAGCCACCTCCTCTTCGGTCAGCTGACGCAGATCCTGTTCGTGCAGATTGAGGCGCGCCTCGTCATCGACGACCTGTACCAGGCGGTCGGCATCGATGCGGGTACGCAGCGCATCGTGGCGCTGCACCATCTCCCGCAGGCGGGCGCGCAGCAGCGCCGGCTCCATCTTGCCGCGGTACTCCCGGTACTCCTGCATGGCCACGCCCCCGAGCGGAAACTGGGTGGTGCGCCCGAGCAGGTAGGCCTGCTGCAGCGGCGTCAGGGGGGCCTCGCGGCGGCGGTGCAGCTGGGTGTCGAGCAGGGCGGGATCCCGCGCCAGCTGGCGCAACTGTGCCACCAGATCGTCGAAGAGGGCGGTGATCCAGGGACGCGGCAGGGCATCGAGGCGGACGTCCCAGTTGATGAGCAGTTCGCCGCGCAGGCGCACCAGCTGGGCATCCAGCGCCACCTGGGGGCCCTGGGAGATGACCCAGTTCATGGCGCCGAAGACCCTGTGTACCCGTTCGTCAAACAGCGAGCCCCCTTCCAGATCCAGGGCGGCGGTGAAGACGATGGGGGCCAGCTGGGCCGAGCCGTGGTGGCGGGAGAGGTCGCGCATCACCGCCACGCCGGAATAGGCGCTGTGGCCGAGGCGCTGGTGCCATTGGGCCGCCAGTTGCCGGCACAGCGCATCCAGCGTGCCTGCCTGATCAAGGTCCACGTCTACCAGGGTGAGATTGGCGAACTCGCCGACGATCCGCTGCTCGTTGCCGAGCACGGGCTCGCGCCAGAAGAAGGGAACGTTGAGGCGAAAACGCCTGTCGCCGGTGGCCTTGCCCAGGGCGTGGGCGAAGAGGCCCAGCATCAGGCTGGAGAGGGTCAGGCGCCGCTGCCGTGCCAGGGTGGTGAGGGCCTGGCAGGTGGCGGCGTCCAGGGTGGCGCTGAGACGCTCGCTGGAGGGGGGCGTCTGTTGCGGAGCGCTCGGCAGGATGGGCGCCGGCGCCAACGCTGGCAGCTGTTGTCGCCACCACTGCCGATCCTGTTCCCGGCGCGCGCGCAGGCGCGTCTGCACCGCCTCGTGCCAGGCAAAAAACGAGGGGGATGGCGGTGGCGTCCACTCCGGCTCTTCGTACCACCGGGCCAGGTCGGCGAGCAGGATCCGCACGCTGGAGGGATCGACGGCCATCATGTCGGTGTCGATGTGCAGCCGCTGGCGCTGGTTTGCCAGCCGGGTGACGGAGAAGCGGGCCGCCTGACCCCGGCTCAGATCGAGTTGCTGGTGGGTCCACTCCTGCCGCTTGCGGGCCAGGGCATCGGCCAGTGGCTGGCCGCTCAGGGAGCGGAAATCATCTATCTCCAGCACGGCCGGGGCAGGCTCCCCCAGCGTTTGGGCGCCGTCCCGGGTGACGGTCAGGCGCAGCATGGGATGCGCCTGATAGAGACGTTCCAGCGCACCGTGCAGGCACACCAGATCGAGGGCCGGGCCGTCAAACTCGGCATAGAGGTGGGCACTGACGCCCCCCAGATGGGCATGAGCGCTGCGTCCCATCCAGCAAGCCGCCTGCATCGCGGTCAGTTCTTTCATCTCATTCATGGCGTTGACAACTTGTCGTGTTTCGTTGTTTATATAT
>NZ_NEVB01000079.1:0-7638 GCF_002259925.1 Aeromonas sp. A35_P
CTGCTGCATACAGTGAATGCGGAGCATGGTATCGAGTGGGTAGGGACGACGCCCGTTACCAGCTTTGGGATAGACGGGTTCGATGACCCCCAGCATCCTTGGCCATGGGAGCACAGCCTCCATGCGAGCCAAGAATATCTCTTTACGGGTTTTACGGCGTTTGCCATTGAACTCGCAGTCCGCGAAGGTGAGCTGGTGACTCATGCTGAACCTCATCCCTGATGCCAAGTGGGGTTCATGATCTCACATCAAGGACTTGTTCGCACTTTCCCTAAGTCTCAAAAACGGATCGAAAATCAACCTGGATTATAAAAATGTCTTTTTTAACTAGGGTTTATAGACCTTTTCTGGAAGAGGGATGAGAAATGAAACGCAGTATGAAGCTGGAAATAGTGGGTCTGTCGCTGCTTTTGGGCTCTATTGGCACTGCACATGCCAGCCTGGACTCATTGGTGGATACATGTAACTCATGTCATGGAAATCAGGGGATCAGCACCCAGAACGATATTCCGACCATTGCAGGATTGGCAGAATCAAATCTTGCCGAGCAGATGCGAACCTACCTCGACGGCCGGCCGGCCAAGACCGTTAATCATGTCACCGGTGATACCAGCAAAAAGGGGAACATGACCGACATTGTTAAGGGCCTTAGCGACGAGCAGATCGACGAGTTGGCGGCGCACTACGCAGAGTTGCCCTACCAGCCGATGAAGCAGCCGTTCGATGCGGCGCTGGCCAAGGCGGGGCAGAAACTGCACGACGACTCCGGCTGCAAGAAGTGCCACTCCGAAGGCGGCTCGGTGGCGGAAGACGAGGCCTCCATCCTCGCCGGCCAGCCCAAGGGCTACCTGCTGACCTCTCTGCAGGAGTTCAAGGCTGGCAAGCGCAGCAACGACGAGAAGATGAACAAGGCCATCATCGCCATGAGCGATGACGACCTCAAGGCACTGGCAGAGTACTACGCAAGCCAGCAGTAACGTCGCAGCCCCCTCCCGCTGACGCAGCCACCCCGCCGCTGGCGGGGTGTGGTCTCGTGTTCATGACCGTCAAAGGAGCTGTCACCAGCTCCTTTTTGTTGCCAGGCGGGCAGATGGCACCTCCGGTGCCACCGTTTCGGAGTTTCCTATGAAAAAAATCATCAAGTGGCTGCTGCTCGCCTCCCTGAGCCTGGGGATGAGCCAGCTTGCCCTGGCCGCCACGACGGCAAGCGAGGCCACCCCCGCAGCCCAGACCGAGCAGGCAGATCAACCCACCCTGGCCGAAAAGCAGGCCAAGGCGGAAAAGAAGAAGGCGGCCGCCCAAAAGGCCGCGGCCCGTTTTGCCAAGTGCGAGAAGTGCCATGACGGGGCAGAGGGGATGCACGGCAAGCATGGCCAGGTCACCAACCCCAACACGGGGGAGCAGGTCACCTGCACCAACTGCCACGGCAATGCGTCGGCCGATCACCGTAAACAGCGCGGCGGCATCGTCGATGTGATGCGTTTTGGCGACGACGCCTTCCCGCTGAGCCAGCAGAACGGCGTCTGCATGAGCTGCCATGAGCCGGACGATTTGCGCAAGGCCCTCTGGGCCCACGACGTGCACGCCACCCGGATCAGCTGTACCAGCTGTCACCAGCTGTCACCAGCTGCACCCGGCCAAGGAGCCCATGGTGGGGATCCCCGAGAAGTCGCGCATCAAGCTGTGCGTCGACTGCCACCGCAAGCAGCACGAGGCCGGCCTCGGCGGCGCCGTCAAGGAGGGCTCATGAGCACGACCCGCCGCGACTTCATGGTGGGCATGAGCGCCGGCGCCCTGATCCTGCTGACGGGGGCCCCGCGCGCCCTGGCCAACAGCATGACCATCAAGGGCGTGCGCTACGGCATGATCCACGACGAGACGGCCTGCATCGGCTGTACCGCCTGCATGGACGCCTGCCGCGAGGTGAACCAGGTGCCGGCAGGGGTGGCCCGCCTGCAGATCCTGCGCAGCGGCCCGGTGGGGGAGTATCCGGCGCAGGAGTACCGCTTCTTTCGCAAATCCTGCCAGCACTGCGACAACGCCCCCTGCGTGCACGTCTGCCCGACCGGTGCCTCCCACATCCGGGCGGAGGATGGCATCGTTGACATCAATCCCGACCTCTGTGTCGGCTGTCGCTACTGCCTGGCCGCCTGCCCCTATCAGGTGCGCTTCATCAACCCGGTCACCCGGATTGCCGACAAGTGCGACTTCTGCCGCAAGACCAATCTGGCGGCGGGCAAGCAACCCGCCTGTGTGGAAGCCTGTCCGACCAAGGCGCTGGTGTTCGGCAATCTGGACGATCCAAGCAGTCCCATCGCCAGACGGCTGGTGCAGGAGACCACCTATCGCTACAAGCAGTTCCTCGGTACCTCGCCCAAGATGTACCGGGTGCCGAAAGGGGAGGTGAAGTCATGATCCCGTCTCATCCGTATGACGCAGACCGGCTGACAGGAGGGAAGCACCATGTGGCATGATGCGTTTCACTTCGACTCGCTGGTGTGGGATGGCCCCATCGCCATCTACCTGTTCCTGCTCGGTATCTCGGCCGGCTCGGCCACCCTCTCGGTGCTGCTGCGCCGCCAGGGGGCAGGCAGCGAGAGCGGCATCATCAAGGCGACCGCCATTCTGGCGCCGGTGAGCGTCGTGTTGGGGCTGCTTATCCTCATCTTCCACCTGGCCCGCCCCTGGACCTTCTGGAAGCTGATGTTCCACTACCAGTTCGACTCCGTGATGTCGATGGGGGTCATGCTGTTTCAGGTCTACATGGCGGTGCTGTTCGCCTGGCTGGCGGTGGTGTTTCGGGCCGAGATCGAGGCCCTGCGCCGGCGCCTGCTGGCCGACAAGTTCGCCTTTGTGGATGGGGTGATCGGCTGGCTCACCCGCCTCGAGCGGCTGCTGGCGCCGCTGTTGTTGCTGCTTGCCGTGCTGCTCGGGGCCTACACCGGCTTTCTGCTGTCGGCGCTCAAGACCTACCCCATGCTCAACAACCCGATCCTGCCGGCGCTGTTTCTGGTCTCCGGCATCAGCTCGGGGGTGGCCTCCACCATCTTGCTGGCGGTCACCCTGTTTCGGGAGGATGGCCACAGCCAGGGGGTGAGCTTCGTGCACCGCTTCGAGCGGCCCATCGTCGCCATCGAGCTGTTCCTGCTGCTCTGCTTCTTCACCGGCCTCTACTTTGGTGGCGGCCAGCGGGAAGCGGCCATGTGGGCGGCCATCGGCGGCGGCTTCTGGTCCCAGGTGTTCTGGTTCGGGGTCATCGGGCTGGGGATCCTGCTGCCCCAGCTGCTGGGGCTGGTGGGCAGTCCGGCCAAGGCCCATCAACCGGCCCGGCTGGCACTTATCTGCAGCCTGAGCCTGGTGGGGATATTGCTGCTGCGCTACTTCATCCTCTACGCGGGGCAGATGACGGTGATGTAGCTGGTGTGTAGCCGCTGCGCAGGCAAATCACAGGCAAACAAAAGGCGGGATCTTCCCGCCTTTTTTATTGCCGCCAGCCGGCCAATTCAGATCAGCGCCCGCTGCTCGAGGCGCTGCTCGCCGGGGCGGCAGATCAGCACCGAACCCTGCTCGAACCAGTCCCCCAGGACGATGCGCCTGGCAGGCGCGCCGTCGAGGCTGAAGTCGTGGATGGCCGGTCTGTGGGTGTGGCCGTGGATCATCATCCGGCAGTCGTGCTGGCGCAGCATCTCGTCTACCGCCGCCGGCGTCACGTCCATGATGGTCTGGCTCTTGTGGGCATTTTCCATCTGGCTCTGGCCGCGCATCTTGTGGGCGATGGCCTGGCGGCGCGCGAGCGGCAGGCGCAGGAACAGCCAGCGCAGCCATTTGAGCTGGGTGATGCGGCGAAACTTCTGGTAGCCCTCATCCAGAGTGCAGAGCAGATCGCCGTGGCTCAGCACCACCCGCTCGCCGTAGAGCTCGATGACGCAGGGATCCCCCAGCAGGGTCATGCCGGCGCGCTTGGCAAAGGCCTGGCCCAGCAAGAAGTCGCGGTTGCCGTGAATGAAGTAGAGGGGCACCCCCTGCTGGCTCAGGGCCGCAAAGGCGTCGGCCACCTCGCCGTGGAGGGGATTGGGATCATCGTCGCCAATCCAGAATTCAAACAGATCGCCCAGGACGTAGAGGGCATCGGCGCCGGGGGCGTCGTGCGCCAGAAAGCGCACCAGGGCGGCGGTCATGTCGGGCCGTTGGGCACACAGGTGAATGTCGCTGATAAAGAGGGTGCTCATGAGAAAGTGCGCTGGGCCCTGTTGAGGTGGCTGGAAGTGGAGGTAGAAAGGGAGCCCGTCGCCTTCGGCTGCCACGCCAGCGGGGCCAGCTCGCCGCCCTCCAGGGTGAGCAGCGCGGCATACGGGTCGCCGGCAAGGCCCAGCAAGTGGCACATGGCCGCCTCCCCTTTGAGCCCTTCCTCGAGGCGCAGGCGCAGCACCTCGTGATAAAAAGCAGCGCCGAACTGCTCAAGCAGCGCGGCCATCAGGCTGAGGTGGCGCCAGCCGTTGAGGCGCTCGAGGGGATCCGGGGTGAGGTAGAGCTCAAGGGGCCAAGGGTGGCCATCGGCGCCGGTGACGGTCTGCTCGGCGAGCCAGATGTCAGCGCCCTTTTGCGCAACCCGCCAGCCTTGTGCCGCCAGCGCTGCGGCAAACGTGGCCGGGTCCGGATGCTGGCAGACGATGTCGAGATCGCTGCCGGGGCGGTCGAGCCCGATGGCGACCGAGCTCACCAGCGCCAGGTCGCTGCACTGCGCTGCCAGCTTATCCCACACCCCGGCCGTGAGCAGGGCATGGGCCGAGCGTTGGCGCGGGTTGCCGTGGGCCAGGTAGTCGAGACGGCGCCAGTCGATGGGGCCGGCCTTCACAGATGGAAAAACTGCGGCCGGGGCCGCAGTCAGTTCATCTCGCAGAAGGCAGAGATCACTCGGCAAGGGTCACCTTGGTGATCACGACGTCTTCGGTCGGCACGTCCTGGTGGATGCGGCCGTAGTTGCCGGTCTTGACGCCCTTGATCTTGTTGACCACGTCCATGCCGGCGGTCACTTCACCGAACACGCAGTAGCCAAAACCCTGGGTGGTGGCGGATTTGAAGTCGAGGAAGTCGTTGTTGTTCACGTTGATGAAGAACTGGGCGCTGGCAGAGTGCGGCTCCATGGTGCGGGCCATGGCGATGGTGCCGACCTTGTTGGACAGGCCGTTGGCCGCTTCGTTCTTGATGGGGGCGCGGGTGTCTTTCTCTTCGAAGCCAGGGGCATAGCCGCCGCCCTGGATCATGAAGCCGTCGATGACGCGGTGGAAGATGGTGTTGTCGTAGTGACCGTCACGGCAGTATTGCAGGAAGTTGGCCACGGTTTCCGGGGCTTTTTCAGCGTTAAGGGTGAGGGTGATGTCGCCGTGATTGGTGTGCAGAGTGACCATGATATGTCCTTTCATTTGATGCGGGCGACCAGGTGCCCGCAGGTGTATGGCATAAAGTGGTGGCAATTCTAGCCCATCAGGGCCCTGCGGCATAGATGGTGCGCCTGATCCGGCACGTTTTCTGCCTCGTTTTCTACGCGCGATGCGGGTAGAATGGCAGGCCATTTTACTCACAGGCAGTGGTCATAAGATGCTGAAGATATACAACACACTCACTCGTCAAAAAGAAGAATTCAAACCTATCCACCCGGGCAAGGTGGGCATGTATGTGTGTGGCGTCACTATCTACGATCACTGTCATATCGGCCACGGCCGCACCTTCGTCGCCTTCGACGTGGTGGCCCGTTACCTGCGCTACAGCGGCTATCAGCTCAACTACGTGCGCAACGTCACCGACGTGGACGACAAGATCATCAAGCGCGCCGCCGAAACCGGCGTCACCTGTGACGATCTGACCGAACGCCTGATCGGCGACATGCACGCCGACTTCGATGCCCTCGGCATGGTGCGCCCCGACGTCGAGCCGCGCGCCACCCAGCACATCGGCGAGATCATCGAGCTGGTGCAATCCCTGCTGGATAAAGAGCACGCCTACGTGGCCGACAACGGCGATGTCATGTTCATCGTCGACTCCTACGCCGACTACGGCAAACTCTCCGGCCAGGATCTGGAGCAGCTGCAGGCCGGCGCCCGCGTTGACGTGGTGGATGTCAAGCGCAACCCCCTCGACTTCGTGCTGTGGAAGATGTCCAAGCCGGGCGAGCCGACCTGGGAAAGCCCCTGGGGCCCGGGTCGTCCTGGTTGGCACATCGAGTGCTCCGCCATGAACTCCAAGCACCTTGGCAACCACTTCGACATCCATGGCGGCGGCTCCGATCTGCAGTTCCCGCACCACGAGAACGAGATCGCCCAGTCCTGCTGCGCCCACGGTGGCGACTACGTCAACACCTGGATGCACAGCGGCATGGTGATGGTGGATAAAGAGAAGATGTCCAAATCCCTTGGCAACTTCTTCACCATCCGGGACGTGCTGGCCCACTATGACGCCGAAACCGTCCGTTACTTCCTGATGTCTGGCCACTACCGCAGCCAGCTCAACTACTCGGAAGACAACCTCAAGCAAGCCCGCGCCGCCCTGGAGCGCATGTACACCGCCCTGCGCGATCTGCCGGCGGCGGCGGCCGCCGGTGGTGACGAGCAGGTGGCGCGCTTCAAGGAAGCGATGGACGACGACTTCAACACCCCGGAAGCCTACTCCGCCCTGTTCGATCTGGTGCGCGAGATCAACCGCCAGAAGGGTGAAGACATGGCCGTTGCTGCCGCGCTGGGTGCCCGTCTGCGCGAGCTGGGCGCCGTGCTCGGCATCCTGCAGCAGGATCCGGAGGCTTTCCTCAAGGGTGACGAAGCGGATGAAGAGGTCGCCGAGATCGAGCGTCTGATTGCCGAGCGCAATCAGGCCCGTGCCGACAAGAACTGGGCTGCAGCGGATGCCGCTAGAGCCCGTCTCACCGAGATGGGTATCGTGCTGGAAGACAGCGCTGGCAAGACCAGCTGGCGCCGTGCCTAAGACCGGTGGCCCTGTTGGTGCCTGATGCCAACGGGTTGAGCCAATAAAAAAACCGCAGCCCTTGGGCTGCGGTTTTTTTTGTGGCCTGCCGAAACCTCAGCATCTTTCGGTCTGATCCCCTCGCCCCTTGGGGGAGAGGGCAAGGGTGAGGGGAGCTAACGTCATTCCTCGGCTGAATGTCGTCCCACGCCTTAATGGCATTGTTTCGCCATGCAGGATCAGCTCCCCTCTCCCCTTGCGGGAGAGGGTTAGGGGGCTAACGTCATTCCTCGGCTGAATGTTGTCCCACGGCTTAATGGCATGGCTTCGCCATGCAGGACGCGAGGGCACTGCCCTCGAAGAGGTTTCGCCACCGCTACGCGGCTTGGCGAGTGACTTTGGAAAGACCCAAAGTCACCAAAGGTCTTCTCCCCCGGCAAACCGCCCGCTTCGCGGGTTCCCTCCTCTCGTCCAACGGGTCGGACGGAGCGCCGTAGACGGCACATCCCTGTGCCGGCTGCGGCTGCGCCATCATCCCTGATGGCGCTCCTGACCCGTTGAACTCGACTCGGGCGGTTGCAGGGGGAACCAATACCGGTGCCCGCCTGTGATGTCAGATGATCACTAGAGTTGTACAGAAAGCGCTTATTTTATTTCTCCTGTCTATGTATTATGGCGCTGGCG
>NZ_NEVB01000080.1:0-7431 GCF_002259925.1 Aeromonas sp. A35_P
CGAAAATAGTGTTCCCAGTCAATGACATCTGGTGATGGCAGTGATTGCATTGCAGCACGCGTGGCCGACTTTTCAGGTGACAACAGGTCTTGTTGGCACATTCAGGGCAGACAAAGCCGTGAGGAAAACGCCAAGTGAACAACGCGTTTTCGCACTGAGCTTCAGTGCCATAGTCCTTGAGAAGCTCAAACAGGCTGTAGCCTTTCTGGAATTGGACTTTGCTTTTGGCCATGATCTCGCTCCTCGATAACTGTGCATAAGATCAGTATAGTTCGGGGTGACTGCTAATCATGGGTAATCAGGATTTATTTTATATTGCCGAACATCATATACATGCAGCCCATAAAACCATCACTTTCTTATTCACCAGTAGACATACCTACAAGGTCGGAGCACGTATCTGCTGGCCCAGAAAGAGCGTTTTTCGCATAGCAAAAGAGGCGCCACTGGCGCCTCTTTTGCTGAACGGCTTGTCCGCTGTTACAGGCTGGCACAGATCTGCCAGAGGTCGTACTGGATGGCGGCGGCCGTCACTTCCCGGCCGGCCCCCGGGCCCTGGATGACCAGCGGGTTGGTGCGATAGCTGTCGCTCTCGATGGCAAACACGTTGTCGCAGGGCAGCAGGTTGGCGAACGGGTGGTGGGGCTCCAGCGCCTCCAGCCCCACTCGTGCCTTGCCGTCGTGCTCGAAGCGGGCGACGTAGCGCAGCACCTTGCCGACCCGGCGCGCCCCCTCGAAGGCGGTCTGGATCGGGTCATCCAGCTCTTTCAGCCTGTCCATGAATTGATCCGTGCTCACCTTGCGCAGGGTCACCGGCACCAGGTTCTCCAGCTCGATGTCGGCGGAGTCGAGCTCGAAGCCCGCCTCCCGCGCCAGAATGAGCAGCTTGCGGCGCACATCCTGGCCGGAGAGATCCTCGCGGGGATCCGGCTCGGTCAGGCCGTGCTGCCACGCCTCGTCCACCAGCTCGGAGAAGGGGCGAGTGCCGTCATACTGCTGGAACAGCCAGGAGAGAGTGCCGGAGAAGATGCCGGAGACCCCCTGAATGCGGTCGCCGCTCTGGCGCAGCATCTGGATGCTGGACTGGATCGGCAGGCCGGCGCCCACGGTGGCGTTGTAGCGCCACTGCACCTGATGGTCGCGGCAGGTCTGCTTGATGCGCTGGTAGAACTCGCTGTCGGCGGCGCCGGCAAACTTGTTGGCGGCAATGATGTGAATGCCGAGCTGGGCAAAGTCCGGGTAGTAGCGGCTCACCGTCTCGCTGGCGGTCATGTCCAGCGCGATCAGGGTATCGAAGCCGTGCTGCTCCAGCTGGGCCAGCAGCTCGGGCCAGATCAGCGGCTTGGGATTGAAGTTGTCCTGCACCTTGAGCGGATCCAGCCCCTCTTCATCCAGCAGGCCCCCTTCCGAGCTGAACACCCCGTAGAGGGTGAGTGCCAGGTTCAGTTCATGCTCGAGCCGCGCCTTCTCGCGGGCATAGAGGTTGAGCCAGTGACCGCCGATGTTGCCCTTGCCGAACACCACCAGCCCGACCCGGTTCGGGCGGCTGAACAGGGCGCTGTGCAGAGCGATCAGCAGCGGCTCCAGCACCACCTGGCGCAGCACGGCCACCAGGCTCAGGCCATCTTTGGCGACCTGCACGAACTCCAGCGGCTGATCCGCCAGCAGCTGGTAGAAGCGGTGACACTGCTCTGCGTTGTCGGTGACGCCGGCCCCCACCAGCGCCACCAGGCTGTAGCCTTCGCGCTGGATAAGAGCGGTAAAGCTGCCCTGCAGCTGGAAGTCGCGCAGCAGCTCGAACGCCCCCTGCGCCACCTCGAGGGTGTAGGCGAGGCGCAGGATCCGGCGATCCGGCTGGCGCTGCAGGGTGAGCGGGTTGAGGCGATGGCGGGCCAGATAAGCCTCGATTGTTGCCACTGTCTGCTCAAAGTCAGTCTGCGGCAGCACCTTGAGCTCGATCAGAGCGATCTGATCCACCGAGGAGACGATGCGGGCACCGCCTGAGCGCGGGGCGCGGCGCAGGATGTGGGTGCAGCCCTCGTCCGGGTTGTAGCTGCAGCGCAGGGTGAGGCGCTGGCGGCTGTCGGCCACCGGCTGCAGGGTGCGCGAATGCAGTACCGAGGAGCCGAGGCGGGCCAGTTCGTTGGCTTCGGCGAGGCTCAGGCGCTCCAGCAGGCGAGCTTCCTTGACCCGGCGCGGGTCGGCGCTGTAGACCCCGGCCACATCACTCCAGATGGTGGTGGATTCGCCGTCCGCCAGCAGGGCCAGCAGGCTGGCGCTGTAGTCGGAGCCGTTGCGGCCGAGCAGCAGGGAGCGTCCCTCCATGTCGGCGGCGATAAAGCCGGTCACCACGATGCGCCCGGCGTGTTCCGCCAACCGCGCCTTGAGCAGTTCGCTGGAGAGCGCAGTATCCACCTTGACCAGGGCACCATCCTCGGCGCGCAGGAAGCTGCGGGCATCGAGCCAGATGGCCTTGTCACCGCGACTGGTAAGCAGGGCCGCCAGCAGGCGCGCCGACCACACCTCGCCAAAGGCGAGCAGGCCGTTGCGCTCGAAGCGGTCAAACTGCCCCTCCAGGGTCTTGGCGATCAGCTGCATGTCGTCGGCCAGCTGCTGGCTCAGCTCGAGATGGAGTTCCCCTTCCAGCAGGCCGTCGATCAGGCTCTGCTGATAGGCCTGCAGGGCCGAGATGGCCTCGCCGGCGGCTTCATCGCCGGCTTCGGCCAGCTCCACCAGCTGGATCAGCCGGTTGGTGGTCTTGCCGGCGGCGGAGACCACCACCAGCTCTCGCCCGCCCCCCTGCTGCTCGGCTTGCTGTTCGAGAATGCTGGCGACCCGGCGGTAACAGACCGGATCCGCCAGACTGCTGCCACCGAATTTGTGGACGTGACGTCGCTTCAAGCCTGCTTCTGTTGCCACCGCTATCTCTCCTTGTTGCTGCTGTTCCATTACTTCGCCACCTGCTGTGCCTGCTGTGCTTGTGCAAACGCCTGGGCCAGATCGGCCACCAGATCCTCACCGTGTTCGATACCGACCGACAGGCGCAGCAGCTGGCTGCTGATGCCTGCCGCCTGCTGGGCGGCCGGGGTCATGGCCCTGTGGGTCATGCTGGCCGGATGGGCCACCAGACTCTCCACCCCGCCGAGGGATTCTGCCACCGAGAAGAGGGTGAGGGCCGCCAGGAAGGCGCGAATGCCCGCCTCGTTGCAATCGAGCTCAAAACTTAGCATGGCGCCGAAACCGGACTGTTGACGGCGCGCAATATCGTGGCCCGGATGGCTCGGCAGGCTGGGGTGATAGATGCGTTTGACCAGCGGCTGCTGCTGCAGGAAGGCGAGGATGCGGTCGGTGTTCTCCTGATGGGCGCGCAACCTGGGAGCCAGGGTGCGCAAGCCGCGCAGGGTGAGGTAGGAGTCGAACGCCCCGGAGGTGAGCCCCAGACAGTTGGCCCACCACACCAGCGACTCGGCCAGCTCGGGTTCCTTGGCGATCGCCACCCCGCCCACCACGTCGGAGTGGCCGTTGATGTACTTGGTGGTGGAGTGCACCACCAGATCGGCCCCCAGCGCCAGCGGCTGTTGCAGCAGCGGCGAGAGGAAGGTGTTGTCCACCGCCACCTTGGCCCCCGCCGCGTGGGACGCCTCGGCGATGGCGGCGATGTCCACCACTCGCAGCAGCGGGTTGGAGGGGGTCTCCACCCACACCAGCGCGGGCTGCTGGGCAAGCGCCTCGGCCAGTGCCGCCGCATCCCCCTGATCGACGAACTGCACCCGGTAGTGGCCCTTGGCCGCCAGGTACTCGAACAGGCGCCAGGTACCGCCGTAGCAGTCGTGGGGAGCGATCAGCAGATCCCCCGCCTTGAGCAGGGCGGTGGTGACCAGATGGACGGCCCCCATGCCGGTACCGGTCACCACGGCGCCGGCCCCCCCTTCCAGCGCCGCCAGCGCGTCCGCCAGATTGGTGCGGGTCGGGTTGCCGGAGCGGGCATAATCGTATTGACGGGGCTCGCCAAAGTCGGCAAAGGTGTAGTTGCTGGAGAGGTAGATGGGTGGCACCACGGCACCGTGCTGTGTGTCTGTCTCAATCCCGGTGCGCACTGCTTGGGTGGCCTTGTGGGTCATGTCACTCTCCTTGATGTCTCTTCACACGCGGGCATCTTGCTGCCACGCGTCATCCCGCCATTGCAGGCTCATGGTGAACCACACTACGCCAGCTTAAAAAAGCCGTCAACACTTCCAGACGTCTAAATGGCTTTGCTGTTGGATTGCCATTAAATTCCTTAAGGGTTAAAATCCGCGCTCACGGCTAAACGAGAACAGGTGGATCATGGGTACAGAGTGGAACGGCGACTACGTCAGCCCCTACGCGGAGCACGGCAAGAAGAGCGAACAGGTCAAGAAGATTACCGTCTCGATCCCGCTCAAGGTGCTGAAGGTGTTGACCGATGAGCGCACCCGCCGTCAGGTGAACAACCTGCGTCATGCGACCAACAGCGAGCTGCTCTGCGAAGCCTTCCTGCACGCCTTCACCGGTCAGCCGCTGCCCTGCGACGAAGATCTGCGCAAGGATCATCCGGACAGCGTCCCTGCCGAGGCGCGTGCCATCATGGAAGCGCTGGGCAAAGAGATCGAAGATTTCGACGCCGAGTAATCCAGCAGCAGATGCCAGACAGCAAACCCCCTTCGATGACGCGGCCCCAGGCCGCGTCATCGCTATCCGCCCCTTTCAGCCTGCGTCGCTACCAGAGCGACGTCTGCAGCCACAGCCACGACCACGCCCAGCTGGTGATCCCCCTCGACGGTCCCATCGAGATCGAGGTGCAGGGCCAGGGGCGGCGGCTCATGCCCGGCTTTGCCTGCATCATCGCCCCCGGTGAGCGGCACGACTACGCCGCCGATCCGGCGCTCTCGTTTCTGGTACAGGAGAGTCACTGGCTGCCCGGCGAGCTGGGCGAGCGCCCCTTCATCGAGCTGGACCAGGCTCAGCGCCACTACCTCGCCTTCCTGCACCGCATGGTGGCAGAAGGGCGCCACGTGGCCGGCATGGAGCAGGTGTGGCTGGGTCTGCTGGCAGAGGCGCAGCAGGCAGGCTCGCGCGGCCGTGCCCGCCTCGCCCCGCGCATCGGCAAGGTGCAGCGCCATATCGAGGCTCATCTCGCCGAGCCCCTCAGCAACGAGCGGCTGGCCGCCATCGCCTGCCTCGGCCAGAGCCAGTTCAAGCACGCCTTCCAGCAGCAGGTGGGGATGAGCGTCTCCCACTACATCCGGGCGCGGCGCATGGCACTGGCGCGTACCCTGCTCGCCCACACCGCCCTGCCCGTCGGCGACGTGGCCAGCCGCTGCGGTTACCAGAATCAGGGGGCCTTCGGCGAGCGCTTCCTGGCTGAAACCGGAGTGACCCCTTCCCGCTGGCGCCAACAAAACGGCCGCTTGCCGTAACCGGGCGGCCGTTTGCCGAAGACGGCGCAGGTGGTTTCGAAGCATGCTGAGGCTCATGCAAGGTATGGGCAACGAGGAGCCAAGATGCAGACCATAAGCTGGCAGGATTTCGAGATGGTGGAGCTCAGGGTGGGCACCCTGGTGCGGGTCGAGCCCTTCCCCGAGGCGCGCCGCCCGGCCTACAAGGTGTGGGCGGATTTCGGCCCCGAGCTCGGGGTGCGCAAGAGCAGCGCCCAGATCACCGACCTCTACCAACCGCAGGAGCTGGTGGGCCGCCAGATCGTCGCCGTGGTGAACTTCCCCCCCAAGCAGATAGGCCCGTTCCAGTCGGAGTTTCTGCTGACCGGCTTCTACCGGCCGGATGGCGCCGTGGTGATCGCCATCCCCGAGCAGGCTGTGCAAAACGGCGCCAAGCTCGGCTGAGGCCACCACCGGACGGATACAAGAGAGGCGACCCAGGGGCCGCCTCTCTTTTTTGCGGCTGGTTGCGCGCCCTTACTTCAGCAGGCTGAAGATCAGCGCCGACACCGCCAGCGCGCCGGTCAGCAGGATGAAGCCGTTGGTCCAGCGCTGGCGGAAGCGGGCCAGCGCCTCCACCTTGTAGATGGCCACCACCGGCATGATGAACAGGATCATGGCGATCACCGGGCCGGAGAGGGTCTCCATCAGCCCCAGGATCCCCGGGTTGATGATGGCGGCGCCCCAGATGGAGAAGAACATCAGGGCGATGCCGAGCTTGTCCGCCTTGGCCAGCGACAGGCCGGTGGGCTTGGCGATCAGGCTTTTCAGGCTCTCGCGGGCACCGAGGAAGTGACCGAGGAAGGAGGAGCTGATGGCGATGAAGGCGATGAGCGGCCCCAGGGTCACGATCACCGGGTTGTCGGTGATGTTGGCGAGATAGGAGAGTACCGAGACGTTCTGGGCCTTGGCCTCGGCCAGCTGGGCCGGCGAGAGGCTCAGCACGCAGGAGAAGACGAAGAACAGCACGAAACCCACCAGCATGACGGTGGTGTTGCGCAGGATCAGGCTGCTCTTGGCTTCCGCCTGCTCGCCGTACTCCCGGCGCTGCACGTTGGCAAAGCCGGAGATGGCGGCGGCGTGGCTTCCGCCTGCTCGCCGTACTCCCGGCGCTGCACGTTGGCAAAGCCGGAGATGGCGGCGGCGTGGCTGAAGGCGAACACGGTGACCGGCAGCGCCAGCCAGACGGTGTTGAGGAAGCTGCCACCCTCCAGGCTGCCCAGCTGTGGCCACTGCCACTGGGGAATGAGGTAGCAGGAGAGCGCTGCCAGGATGGCCGCCAAGGGATAGACCATGACGGCAAAGGCGCGCAGCATCGCCTTCTCACCGGCCAACATCACGGCGATCATGGCGAACACCAGCATGCCGGAGAGCATCACCCGGTTCGGGGTCGCCATGCCGAGCTGATTGATCATGAAGCTCTCCACCGTGTTGGTCAGCCCGACCCCGTAGATGAGCAGGATCGGGAAGATGGAGAGGAAGTAGAGCGCCGAGATGAGGCGGCCGGCCATCTTGCCGAAGTGCTCCTGGGCCACCTCGGTGAAGTCGGCGTGGGGGCGCGACGAGGAGAGCACGAAGCGCGCCAGCCCGCGGTGGGCCAGGAAGGTCATGGGGCCGGCCAGCACGGCGACTATGATGAGGGGCCAGATCCCGCCCAGACCCAGGTTGATGGGCAGGAACAGGATGCCGGCACCGACGGCGGTACCAAACAGGCTGATGACCCAGTGGGTGTCGTGACGGCGCCAGGGGGTGGCGCTGACGGTGGTGGAACGGGAACCGGACAGCTCCCCTGTGACGTCTACAGATAAACTCATTACTAATTCACTTTTTGTCAGTGTTTTAATCTGAGTTCATTGTGGTTTATCGGGATTTAATTCTCAAAAATCCCCCCTGAAACATATCACTACCATTACGGGCTTCAGCCAGTGAGATTGGGAATGGAATCGGGATCACATAAATGAGTAAAACTAAATTC
>NZ_NEVB01000081.1:0-7276 GCF_002259925.1 Aeromonas sp. A35_P
CTCGGTGATGCTGGTGGTGCCGCTCGGGGTGCTGGGGGCCATTGTGGCCGCCACCCTGCGCGGGTTGGAGAACGACGTCTACTTCCAGGTGGGCCTGCTCACCACCATAGGGCTGTCGGCCAAGAACGCGATCCTGATCGTGGAATTTGCCAAGGAGCTCTATGACAGGGGCATGGGGCAGAGCGAAGCCGTGGTGGAGGCAGCGCGCCTGCGTCTGCGTCCGATCCTGATGACCTCGCTCGCCTTCATCCTCGGCGTATTGCCGCTGGTGATCAGTACCGGCGCCGGCGCCAGCAGCCGCAACGCCATCGGTACCGGCGTGATGGGGGGGATGATCAGTGCCACCGTGCTGGCCATCTTCTTCGTACCGCTGTTCTTCGTGCTGGTGATGCGCTATTTCACCAAGCACAGTACCAAGCAAGCGCGTCTGGCCCATGCCGAGGAGATCAAACATGACTAAAACCCTGATCGCCCTGAGTGTGACCCTGCTGCTGGGGGGCTGTTCCATGGCCCCCGATTACCAGCGCCCCGAGCTGCCGCAAGGCGCCACTTGGCAGAGCAACCAGACGGGGGAGGCGGCCGTCTCCTCCTGGCGCCAGCAGTTCCTCGATCCCGCCCTGCAGCAGCTGATCGCCACGGCCCTCGAGAACAACCGGGATCTGCGCATCGCGGCCCTCAACGTGGAGGCCTACGAGGCCAGATACCGGATCCAGCGGGCGGCCCAGCTACCGACCCTGGCGGCCAATGGCTCGGGTACCCGCCAGCAGGGATCGGACGATCTCAGCAGCACGGGGCAGGGCACTATCAGCAGCCAGTACGGCGCCAACATTGGCATCACCGCCTACGAGCTGGACCTGTTCGGAAGGATCCAGAGTCTGAAAGATCAGGCGTTGGAGACCTATCTGGCGCAAATCGAGACCCAGCGCAGCACCCAGATCGCCCTGGTGGCCTCGGTGGCCAACGCCTATTTCACCCTGTTGGCGGATCAGGAGTTGCTGGCGCTGAGCGAGGCAACCCTGGCCACCGAGCAGGAGAGCTATGGTCTGACCGAGCACAAGTACCGGCTGGGGGCCGCCTCCGAGATGGAGCTGGCCCAGGGCCGTACCGCGCTGGAGAGCGCCAAGGTGAGCCTGGCCCAGTATCAACGGCAGGTGAAACAGGACAGAAATGGCCTGGCGCTGCTGCTCGGGACTGGCGTCCCCGCGTTGATGACCGAGCCGGCAACCCTGGCGGAGGTGCAGCTGGCGGCCATCCCGGTGGGAGCCCCCTCCAGTCTGCTGCAACAGCGCCCGGACATCCTGGCGGCCGAACACAGCCTGAAGGCGGCCAATGCCAATATCGGCGCCGCCCGTGCGGCCTTCTTCCCGACCATCTCGCTGACCGCGACGGCGGGCACCGCCAGCAACCAGTTGAGCGGGCTGTTTGACGGCGGCACCGGTACCTGGACCTTTATGCCGCAGATAAACCTGCCGATTTTTGACGGCGGCAAGCGCATCGCGGATCTGGACGTGGCCGAGGTGAGCACCAGGCAGGCGGTGGCGAGCTACGAGAAGAGCATCCAGACCGCGTTCAAGGAAGTGGCGGATGCGTTTGGTGCACAGGCTGACTATCAGCAGCAACTGCAGGCCCAGCAGGCGCTGGTGGAGGCAAACCAGACCTACTTCAAGCTGGCAGAGGTACGCTACGAGAAGGGGGTGGACAGCTATCTCACCCGACTCGATGCCCAGCGTTCGCTGTTCAGCGCCAAGCAGGGGTTGATCAGTACTCGTCTGGCGCAGCTCAGTAACCAGGTCGCGCTCTACAAGGCCGTCGGCGGCGGCTGGCAAGCTGCCGATAGCGAGGGTGGCAAAGGAAAAAGCTGACAGTAGCCACACTTTCCTCCTTGCGTTATCTTACCGTCCCAGGGCGAACCATCAGGTTCGCCCTGTTTGTTTGCTGCAAAAACATATACATATGAAGCTCAAGTGACATAATACGTCGTGCAGACAGCATTGTGATCTGTATCAGACTCTGGCGGAAGAGCTGAATTTTTACGTGTGCGGCGGGGGGCAATTGTAAGAAAGTGTTACGTGTCTCCATCCGGATTGGCAAAAAGTGGCGTTCTTGTGAGCTCGCTCCGCACTGATGCGTCGCTTGTTACGATTTTTATTTTTGAGTCCGGCTGGCAATGCTCTAAGTTGGCTTCAAAATGGTCCCGTGCTGCACTGAGTTATCATTCTCTTTTACTTGCTAAACAGAGCCACGCTGCTGGAGAGGGTGCAAATCACTTGCTCTATGAAGGGTTGTTTTGGCTGTTCAAGCGGTCAGGAAAGGCGTTAAAATTCGTGCTTTGCCCTTGGGGCATGGCAACGATTGACGGCGGCTTTTTGTAAACTGGCACGTTGAATTTGCAAGAGAAATCGCACTTTTGTCATCAGGGAGCGGTGACAGAATTTTCCCAAGCTGGAGGGCGCTATGGCCAACAGCACACACAATCCGGTCAAAAGCAGCAATCTGGGGGCTGTAACCCAGGGGCGGTAGCCATGCTATTCGCCTCTGACGCAGCGCGTCATGCGTCGAGCTCGCGCCTTTCTCCGGCTCGTTGGGAGCCACTCTCATTTCTTCGCCTTCAAGAGCATATCTATGAAAATTCTAGTCACAGGTGGTGCCGGCTTTATCGGCTCGGCAGTGGTGCGCCATGTCATCCGGGATACCCGGGACTGCGTCGTCAATCTCGATAAATTGACCTATGCCGGTAATCTGGAATCCCTGGTCGATGTCACTGGCAGCGAACGCTACACCTTTGAGCAGGTAGATATCTGCAACCGGGCCGAGCTTGATCGGGTGTTTGCACAACACCAGCCGGATGCAGTGATGCACCTGGCCGCCGAGAGCCATGTCGATCGCTCCATCACAGGCCCCGCCGACTTTATCGAGACCAATATCGTCGGCACTTATGTGCTGCTGGAGGCGGCCCGCGCCTACTGGAACGGCCTGGACGAGACCCGCAAGGCGGCCTTCCGTTTTCACCATATCTCCACCGACGAGGTGTATGGGGATCTGCCCCATCCGGATGAAGTGGCTGGCGGTGAGACATTGCCGCTCTTTACCGAAACCACCCCCTACGCCCCCAGCAGTCCCTATTCTGCCTCCAAGGCATCCAGTGACCATCTGGTACGCGCCTGGCACCGAACGTACGGGCTCCCCGTGCTGGTGACTAACTGCTCGAACAATTACGGGCCCCGGCAACATGCGGAAAAACTGATTCCACAAACGATCGCCCACGCCCTGGCAGGCAAGCCCATCCCGCTTTATGGCCGGGGAGATCAGATCCGCGACTGGCTCTATGTGGAAGATCATGCCAGAGCGCTCTTCTTGGTGTTGACAAAAGGAAGTGTGGGAGAGACCTACAACATCGGTGGTCACAATGAGAAACGCAATCTGGAGGTGGTGCAGACCATCTGCGATCTGCTTGACGAATTGGCCCCCTTGTCCCCAAGTATCCTTGAGGGAGAAGAGCCCGGGGGAAAGGTGAAAAGCTATCGGGATCAAATCACCCATGTGGCCGACAGGCCCGGCCATGATCGTCGTTACGCCATTGATGCTGGCAAAATAGCCACTGAATTGAAATGGCTGCCGCAGGAGAGTTTTGAGTCAGGATTGTCCAAGACAATAACCTGGCATCTCTTCCAAATAAGTGACGTTGACTGAATCCATCATTGATATATTGCACGCCCTGCGTGGACTGAACTTGAGATTGGTATCTTTTATATGAAGAGTAATATTTTGAGTCTCATTGGTCGTAATAAAGACCTGTTCGTTGATGACATCGGCAAAAATGAGCAACAGCTGTCTGAGATCGTCAGCCAGTCCCGTTTTCTTGTTCTTGGTGGCGCCGGTTCTATTGGCCAAGCGGTAACCAAAGAGATCTTCAAGAGAAATCCACGTAAATTGCATGTTGTCGACATCAGCGAGAACAATATGGTCGAGCTGGTGCGCGATATCCGCAGCTCGTTCGGATATATCGATGGTGATTTCCAGACATTCGCGTTGGATATCGGCTCTATAGAATATGACGCCTTTATCAAAGCCGACGGCGCCTATGATTACGTTCTCAACCTTTCTGCGCTCAAACATGTACGCAGTGAGAAAGACCCTTTCACGTTGATGCGCATGATCGATGTCAACGTGTTCAACACGGACAAAACCATCCAGCACTCCATCGACATGGGTGTGAAAAAGTATTTCTGTGTTTCGACGGATAAGGCTGCCAATCCGGTCAACATGATGGGGGCGTCCAAGCGCATCATGGAGATGTTTCTGATGCGTCGCAGCGAGCAGATTGCCATTTCAACCGCGCGTTTTGCCAACGTGGCTTTCTCCGATGGTTCCTTGTTGCACGGTTTCAATCAGCGCTTGCAAAAGCGTCAGCCCATCGTCGCCCCCAACGATATCAAACGCTACTTCGTGACCCCACAGGAGTCCGGTGAGCTGTGCCTGATGTCCTGCATCTTCGGTGAGAACAGAGATATCTTCTTCCCCAAGCTCAGCGAGTCCCTGCACCTTATTACTTTCGCCGAAATCGCCGTGAAGTATCTGGAGCAGCACGGTTACAAGCCGTATCTGTGCAAGGATGAAGATGAAGCCAGAACCCTGATGGCGAGCCTGCCTGAGCAGGGGATGTGGCCTTGTCTCTTCACTGAGAGCGACACCACGGGGGAAAAAGACTTCGAAGAGTTTTTCACCGACAAGGAAGTGCTGGATATGACCCGGTTCGAGAACTTGGGCATCATCAAGAATGAACCCTCATATCAGAATGATCTGCTCAATTATTTCGAACAGACCATTGCAGCCATGAAAACAAAGCGAGCCTGGGGCAAGAAAGAGCTCGTTGAGTTGTTCTTCACCATGATCCCGGATTTTGGTCATAAAGAAACGGGCAAATATCTCGATGGCAAGATGTAAGGAATCGGTATGCATACTCAATTGATACGTTTTATTCGTGATACCTACAAAACCGATGACTTCATCCCTCTTCACGCCCCGACCTTTGCCGGCAATGAGCGCAAATATGTGCTCGATACCCTGGAAAGTACCTTCGTTTCCAGCGTGGGCGCCTATGTTGAACAGTTTGAGCAGCAAATAGCGGCCTTTACCGGTTCTGCCCGTGCCGTTGCCACCATGAATGGCACGGCGGCGCTGCACATCGCGCTCTACATGGCAGGGGTACAGGCCGGCGATCTGGTGATCACCCAGCCCTTGACCTTCGTGGCGACCTGCAACGCCTTGCATCACATGGGCGCAGAGCCCGTGTTTGTGGATGTGTCACGCCAGAGTCTGGGCCTGTGCCCTATTGCCCTGGCCAACTGGCTGGAAGAGCACGCCTCTCGCACTGAGATCGGTGCTATCCACAAGGCAAGCGGGCGCCGCCTGAAAGCCGTCGTGCCCATGCATACCTTTGGTCATCCGGTCGAACTAGACGAGTTGCAGGCCGTGTGTCAGGCCTGGGGCATAGCGCTGGTTGAAGATGCAGCCGAAAGTCTCGGCTCTTATTACAAAGGCAAACATACAGGGACGCTGAGTGTATTTTCCGCCCTGAGCTTCAATGGCAACAAGATCATCACCACGGGTGGTGGTGGCATGGTGCTTTGCCAGAATGCCGAACAGGGGGCGCGTACCAAACACATCACCACCACGGCCAAGGTGCCCCATCCGTTCGAGTTCTATCATGATGAACCCGGCTTTAACTACCGCATGCCCAATCTAAATGCGGCCCTCGGATGTGCCCAGATGGAATCCCTACCGCACTTCCTGGCGCAAAAGCGGGCTCTGGCTATGCACTATGCCGAGTTCTTCAAGAATCAGGCATGCCAGTTTGTGACCGAGCCTTCCTATGGACGCTCCAACTACTGGCTTAATGCGATCGTCTGTGAAGATCAAACCCAGCGGGATACATTGCTGACCGAGCTGAACAAGGCCGGCGTCATGACCCGGCCTGTATGGAAGCTAATGCATCGCTTGCCGATGTTCTCCCATGCCTTATGTGGGGCGCTAGACAATGCCGAGTGGCTGGAAGCCCATCTGATCAACCTACCCAGCTCACCTGTCGAGGTTTGAACATGGTTAACACCATCGCCGTCTTTACCGGTACGCGCGCCGAATACGGGTTGCTCTATTGGTTGATGAAAGACATTGCCGCGGATCCCGATCTGGAGCTCAAGCTGATCGTCTCGGGTACGCACCTGTCCCCTGAGTTCGGCCTGACCTATCAGCAGATAGAGCAGGATGGCTTCAAGATCGATGAGCGCATCGAGATGCTGCTCTCTTCCGATACCTCAGTCGGTGTAGTCAAAAGCATGGGCGTGGCTTTGCTCGGTCTGGCAGACGCGTTGGCGCGGCTGCAACCGGATATGCTGGTGATCTTGGGAGATCGCTTCGAAGCGCTGGCAGCTGCCCAGGCGGCCATGTTGCAGCGCATACCGGTCGCGCACCTCCATGGAGGGGAGATCACCGAAGGGGCTTATGACGACGCTATCCGCCACGCTATAACCAAGTTGAGCTATCTGCATTTCACGGCAGCCGAGCCCTATCGGCAGCGTGTCATCCAGTTGGGCGAGGCACCGGAACGGGTGTTCAACGTGGGCGGCGTCGGTCTGGATCATATTGTCAAGACTCCGCTGCTTTCCATGGGGGAGCTGCAATCATCCCTTGGCTTTGCGCTGGACTCACCGTTCTTCGTGGTGACCTATCACCCCGTGACTCTGGCCGATGAGCCAGCCGAGGGGAGCTTCAACGCCTTGCTGGCGGCATTGAATAACTATCCCGACCATCAGGTGATCCTGACGTATCCGAATGCAGATGACGGTGGTCGTGCGATCATTCCACTGCTTGAGCAGTATGCGGCAGCAAACCCCACACGCGTGCTGGCCATCCCGTCTTTGGGCTACAGGCGTTACCTTAGCGCGGTGAAACACTGTGCTGCCGTGATTGGCAACTCATCGAGCGGCATCATCGAAGTGCCCTCATTGGGCGTACCGACCATCAATATCGGCCAGCGTCAGCAAGGGCGTCTTGCGGCGCAGAGCGTGCTGCATTGCGAGGCGAATGCTGCGGCCATTACGCAATGCATTGCCCGGGCCCTGCAACCGATGGCTCCGGATGCTTATGTCAATCCTTATGGTGCTGGGGATGCCAGTGGCCAGATCGTGGCCCACCTGAAGCACTTTGCCGTCCCTACCATCAAACAGTTCCATGATCTCGACAGGAGTCCGTCGCCATGATCCGCATCATTGCCGAA
>NZ_NEVB01000082.1:0-7138 GCF_002259925.1 Aeromonas sp. A35_P
TACCAGCAATCCGATAACGATAGACAAACCGCTTGCTCTTCCCTGCCCTAACCTCAATAGCTAATCCACCACCATGGGGAGATTTCACCGCATAGCGGGTAATCGAAGCCTCCCCTTGCAAAATCAATGAGGGGATCTCTCGATCCTGAGTTACCGGTTTTCTTGCCATAGCATTCTCTCCCCCCTGTTTGGGGTACCACTTGGGGTACCACAGCAAACATGATATAGGGTGAGACTTCATGAAACTAGCTGAAACCCACAACAAGAAAAATAAGCATTAAAAACAATTGATTACCATCAACAACCCAACTTTATAAAACCTTCTGAAACACTGCCGACCTTGGCTCCTAAGGGACAGGCCACTGGTTCGACTCCAGTCGGGAACGCCATACAAAACAAGGGGTTGGCATCGTCATGGTGCCAACCCCTTGCTCGTTTTTGGTCAAGGCCGCCGTGCGGCCGATGGCGGTTGCGTCGGCAGCCCGCCGCAACCTAACCTGCCCTGACTAACCTGCCAGCTCAGTGGAATCGTGTGCATCCCCTCCCAGCGGAACCAGCGTGAGCCTGACACCGTGCTGAGCCAGCACCTCGCGCGCACTCTCGGGCAGTTGCCCATCGCTGATGACCTGATCGATCGCTTCCCAGCCCACCACGTTGAAGGTGCCTACCTTGCCGTATTTGGAGGAGTCGCAGATAAGTATTCGGGTCGCTGCAGCCTCCACCACGGCGCGCTTGACCGGCACCTTCTGCTCGCTGGGAGTGGAGATCCCCAGGGCATCCCAGGAGGAGGCCGACAAGAAGGCAACATCAAGGTGCAGATTGCGCAGGAAGTGGGCGGTCGCCTCGCCGGCGCAGGACTGGTTCTCCCGAATGACCTGCCCACCGGTGTGGTAGAGGCGGCCACGGCCGTGCTCGATCAGGTAGGCACACACCATGAAATCGTTGGTCACTATCATCAAGTCTTCCCGCGGCGCCAGCTCTCGGGCCAGCTCGAGGGAGGTGGTACCCGCATCCAGATAGACGGAGCTGCCCGCGGCCACCTGCGCCGCGGCACTGTGCGCAATGGCGAGCTTCGCCTCCTGCATCAGGCTGCGCTTGGTGGCGTGGGAGGGCTCGCTCTTGATCCGCTCGGAGAGGCTCACGCCCCCCGACACCGAGAGGACTCGCCCCTGCTCTTCGAGCTTCTGGATATCGCGCCTGATGGTCATGTGGGATACCTGCAGCCGTTCGGTCAGTTCCGTGATGCTGACGGCACCGCGCTCGGCCAGCAGGTGCAGGATCTGTTGCTGTCTCTCTACGGGGATCATGGGCAATCCGTAACGCTAAAACGAGCGTCCATGTTACCCCAGCGGGATGGGAAATTTTGATAAAAAAGCAAATCAAGGCTCACAATTCACAATAAATCACATCGCAACCGCCATTAAAGTCACTCAATCGGCTCCATCTCGCTTTAAATAACAAAAACTAACACCACTCAAGTTAAATTTTGTGACACTTGCCTGATATTTCACCACCACAAGCCCCTACTATCGGTTCATTCGTTGTAATCGAGGAACTGACAGATGAGCAGACCCTATCACGTTGCCGTCATCGGCCTGGGCGCCATGGGCATGGGCGCCGCCCGCTCCTGCCTGCGGGCCGGGCTCACCACCTACGGCATCGATCTCAATGCAGAGGCGCGCAACCAGCTGCAACAGGCCGGCGCCGCCGCCGTCATGGCCGATGCCCGCCCCCTGGCGGAGACGCTCGATGCGGTGTTGCTGCTGGTGGTCAACGCCGTTCAGGTGCGCAAGATCCTGTTTGGCGAGCACGGCCTCGCCGCACATCTCAAACCGGGCACCGGCATCATGATCTCCTCCACCATAGCCACAGAAGAGGCCGCAAGCTTGGCTCGCGAGCTCGCCGCGCTGGATCTGCCGATGCTGGACGCCCCCGTCTCCGGCGGCGCCATCAAGGCCGAGGCCGGCGAGATGACGGTGATGGCCGCCGGCGCCGACGCGGCCTTCGACAAGCTGGCCCCTGTGCTCGATGCGGTGGCCGGCAAGGTCTACCGGGTCGGCAGCGAACCGGGCCAGGGCAGCACGGTCAAGATCGTTCACCAGTTGCTGGCCGGGGTGCACATCGCCGTGGCCGCCGAGGCCATGGCGCTGGCCAGCCGGGCCGGCATCTCGCTCGATCTCATGTACGACGTGGTGACCCACGCCGCCGGCAACTCCTGGATGTTCGAAAACCGCATGGCCCGGGTGCTGACCGGCGACTATCAGGCCCGCTCGGCGGTGGACATCTTCGTCAAGGATCTCACCCTGGTAGCCGACACGGCGCGAGAGCTGCGCTTCCCGCTGCCGCTGGCGAGCACCGCCCTCAACATGTTCCTCGCTGCCAGCAACGCCGGCCACGGCAAGGAGGATGACAGCGCCGTCATCAAGATCTTCGACGGCATCACCCTGCCAGGCACGGAGGAAGCACGATGAAACTGGGCGTGATTGCAGATGACTTTACCGGGGCCACCGACATCGCCGGTTTTCTGGTGGAAAACGGCCTCGCCACCCTCCAGCTTGCCGGCATCCCGCCGGCGGTGGATCTCAGCGGGATCGATGCGGTGGTGATCAGCCTCAAGAGTCGCTCCTGCCCGGCGGACGAAGCGGTACGCGACTCGCTGGCGGCCCTCGACTGGCTCAAGGCGCGCGGCTGCCCGCGCATCTATCAGAAGTACTGCTCCACCTTCGACAGCACGGCGGCCGGCAACATAGGCCCGGTCACCGATGCCCTGCTGGCGGCACTGGAGAGCCGATTCACCCTGATCTGCCCAGCCCTGCCGGTGAACGGTCGCACCGTCTATCAGGGCAACCTTTTTGTCGGCGCCCAGCCGCTGGCCGAGTCGGGCATGCGTCACCACCCCATCACCCCCATGACCGACAGCAACCTGCTGCGGTTGATGGAAGCCCAGGGGACGGGCCGCGCCGGACTGGTGCCCTTCACCACCATAGCGCAGGGCCCCGCAGCCATTGCCGACGCCTTCGAGCAGCTAACACAAGCTGGTGTGCGCTACGCCGTGGTCGACACCCTCACCGAGCAGCACCTGCTGGATATCGCCGCGGCCGCCATCGAGATGCCGCTGGTGACCGGCGGCTCCGGGCTCGCCATCGGTCTGGCCAGGTTGCTCGGCAACGGCAATCCGGCCGCCGCCCGCGCCGCGGGAAGACCGCTCTGCACCCGCGCAGTGGTGCTGTCTGGCTCCTGCTCAGAAATGACCAATCGCCAGGTGGCCCGCTATCGGGAGGTGGCGCCTGCTCCCCCCCTCGACGTGGCAGCTTGCCTGACGCAAGCCGACTACCCGGCCGAGCTGGCCTGCTGGGTGCTGGAGAAGCCTTCGTCACCCGCCCCCATGATCCACGCCACCACCAGCCCGGATCGGCTGGCCGAGATCCAGGCCCGCCATGGCCGCGACGCGGCGAGCGAGGCGGTGGAGCAGTGCTTTGCCCGCCTCGCCGTGCTGCTGCGCGCCGCCGGCATAGACAGCTTCATCATCGCCGGCGGCGAGACCTCGAGCCGGGTCACCCAGGCCCTCGGCGTCGCCGCCTTCCACATAGGCCCGCAGATCGCCCCCGGCGTGCCCTGGGTGCGGGCCACCGACGCCCCCCTCTCGCTGGCCCTCAAATCGGGCAACTTCGGTGACGAGACCTTCTTCAGCCGGGCACAGGAGTTTTTCCATGACTGAACAGGCACTGCGCGACACCATGGTGATGCTGGGTGCATCCCTTTTCCAGCGAGGCTATGCCACCGGCGGCGCCGGCAACCTCTCCGCCAAACTGCCGGACGGCACCCTGCTCGCCACCCCGACCGGCTCCTGCCTCGGCCGGCTCGATCCTGCGCGTCTCGCCCGGGTGAGCATGAGTGGCGAGCACCTGGGGGGCGATCGCCCCTCCAAGGAGGTGGCCTTCCACCTCGCCATCTACCACAACCAGCCGGAGTGCCAGGCCGTGGTGCACCTGCACTGCACCCACCTGACCGCCCTCTCCTGCCTAGAGGGGCTGGATCCAGCCAATGTGATCCGCCCCTTCACCCCCTACTACGTGATGCGGGTCGGCCAGCTGCCACTCATTCCCTACTACAAGCCGGGAGATGCCCGTATCGCCGAGGAACTGGGGCGCCGCGCTCCCGAAGGCAATGCCTTTCTGCTTGCCAACCACGGTCCCGTGGTGACCGGCAAGGACCTGGTGGACGCGGTCAACAACATGGAGGAGCTGGAGGAGACGGCGCGCCTGGCACTGCTGCTGCACGGCCAGCGGATCCGCTACCTGAGCGAACCCGAGATCAACGAATTGAGGAGTCTGAAGCCATGAGCCAACTCTGGTCCGTCCCTCTGACCCGATACAAAAACAACGCATTGAGGAGCATCACATCATGAGCAAGTTTGCCGCCAACCTCACAATGCTGTTTACCGAGCTGCCGTTTCTGGAGCGCTTCGCGGCGGCCCGCGAGGCCGGCTTCGCCGCGGTGGAGTTTCTGTTCCCCTACGAGTGGCCAGCCGCCGAGCTGGGGCGCCAGTTGCAACTGCACGGTCTGACCCAGGCGCTGTTCAACATGCCGCCGGGCAACTGGGCGGCGGGGGAGCGCGGCATGGCCGCCATCCCGGGGCGGGAGGCCGAGTTTCGCGCCCATCTGCCAAGCGTGCGCGACTACGCCCTGGCACTGGGGTGCCGCAAGGTACACGCCATGAGCGGCATAGTCGACCCCGCTCATAGCCTCTCGGCCCACCGCCAGACCCTGATCGACAACATCCGCTTCGCCGCCGACTTCCTGGCCGAAGACGGCATCAAGGTACTGCTCGAGCCTCTCAACGATCGGGATGTACCCGGCTACTTCCTGGCCCACCAGCTCGACGCCCTGGCGCTGGTGCAGGAGATAGACAGGCCCAACGTGGCAGTGCAGCTCGATCTCTATCACGCCCAGATCATGGACGGAGATCTCACCCGTCTCATCGGCAAGCTGGGCCCGGCCATCGGCCACGTCCAGATCGCCTCGGTGCCGGATCGCCACGAACCGGACGAGGGGGAGATCGCCTATCCGCACCTGTTCAAGGTGCTGGAGCAGGCGGGCTACCACGACTGGATCGGCTGTGAATACAACCCCAGAGGCAACACCCGGCAAGGCCTGACCTGGCTGGCACAACAATAACGACCCTACACACGAACGAGTCTGAGGATAGCAAGATGCAGATCATCATCACCGGCGGAGGCGGCTTTCTGGGACAGAAGCTGGCCCGCGCCCTGTTGCACAGTTCCTTACCCTTCAGCGAGCTGCTGCTGGTGGACATTCAGGAACCACCACCCCTGGCCGACCCGCGAGTGCGCTGCTTGCAGGCGGATCTGACCGCCCCCGGGGTAGCCGAGTCCCTCATCAGCGAACGCACCGCCGTGGTCTATCACCTCGCCGCCATCGTCAGCAGCCACGCGGAGCAAGATTTCGATCTCGGCTGGCAGGTCAATCTGGACACCACCCGCAGCCTGCTGGAGGCGTGCCGTCACACCCGTCCGGGTATTCGTTTCATCTTCACCAGCTCGCTGGCCGTCTACGGCGGCCCGCTGCCGGAGCTGGTGAACGATGGCACGGCGCTGACCCCCACCTCCTCCTACGGTGCCCAGAAGGCGATGGGAGAGCTATTGGTCAACGACTACAGCCGCAAGGGCTACGTCGACGGCCTGGCACTGCGCCTGCCCACCATCTGCGTGCGGCCTGGCAAGCCGAACCGCGCCGCTTCGTCGTTTGTCAGCAGCATCATCCGCGAGCCGCTGCAAGGGGAAAACGCCCTCTGCCCGGTGAGCCCGGAGCTGCGCCTGTGGCTCTCGAGCCCCGCCACCGTGGTGGCCAACTTCCTGCTGGCCGCCACCCTGCCAAGGGGGGATGCCCGCAGCATCAACCTGCCCGGCATCAGCGTCACCGTCGGCGAGATGCACCAGGTGGCCGCCGAGATAGCGCAGCACGCCCAGCACAACGAGCACTCCATGAGCCAGAGCGAGCAGCTGGTGGGCGGCATGTTGCAGGCCACCGCCCAGACCGGGCTCGCCATCGACGAGAGCGGTGGCGCCCTGGCTCAGCTCAAGCGCTCGGTGGAAGATGTGACCGCCATCGTCGACGTGATTGGCCACATCTCCCAGCAGACCAACCTGCTGGCGCTCAACGCGGCCATCGAGGCGGCGCGGGCCGGGGAACAGGGGCGCGGTTTTGCGGTGGTGGCCGACGAGGTGCGCCACCTCTCCGCCGATACCCAGCGCTCCCTTGGCCAGATCATCGAGATCCTGACCAGACTGACCCAGGCGGGGGATCAGCTCGGCACAGTGCTGGCGCGGATCACCGCAGAGGCCGCCGCCCAGCGTCAACAGGCGGAGCAGTTGCGCCAGACCACCCAGGCGGTGCGGGAGATGGCGCGCAGCACGGCGGTCATCGCCCTGCAGGGGGCCGACAACGCCAAGAGCCAGGAGCACAAGCTGGCCAGTTTTGCCGATCTCATCGGCCGCATCAGCCAGCACGCCCGCCAGGGCAGCCGCCTCTCGGTGCAGGTGTCGGAGCACATCCACCACCAGGCCAGCCAGATCCCGCGCATCCTCGGCCACCAGGCCTGATCCGTGCCGGTTTGCCCGGCGCCCCCAACCCGGCCCCTGCCATCGCGCAGGGGTTTATCTTTTTTTGTGGCACAAAATTATCTGTTATCCGCAGGTTAACGAGGAAAGATCCCTCTGCACAGTGCGATCCGTCCGGATCGGCCGGAAATTTCATCTGAAAACGTTGTCATCGCCGTTATGAGCGGGCTGGGAGTGTCCACAACGAGCGTCATGATTATTTGCACTCGGTCATATTTTTGAAACTTGGTGGGAACTTTCCATTGATATTTCGCACCGCGAACGTACTCTTGAGCTGTCCGATAGCCAAGTATCGGAACACAAAAAAACAAAATATGTGATGAACAGAACTGCACTCACCGCAGATGTGCCAAGACGTCGCGGCCGCAGCCGACATACTCGAACTTTTTGCCCTTCGGGGTCTTGATTGCAATGCCAATACCGAGCGGCGGGCACCTGCCTGACTGCCGGACAAAAAAGCTAAGTCCATAAAATCAGGAGCAATACAAAATGGAACC
>NZ_NEVB01000083.1:0-7099 GCF_002259925.1 Aeromonas sp. A35_P
GCTGTCAATCATGCCTACAAGTAAAGACTAACGGTACTTTTTGAGTATTTTATTTTTATCGGGAAAAAATGCCGTAAAAACAAAGAGGCCACCCGATTGGGTGGCCTCTTTACAGGAACGTTCGTTGTCGATTAGACGCGAACGAAGTCCAGGTGAACCAGCTTGTAACGTACCGGGTGACGCTGGATCGCCTTGACGTTAGCTTTGACTTCTTCGCCGTTGATGACCAGGGTCAGCTCGGAGGAGTAGAACTCCGGCTTCTCTTGGGCCAGGATCAGCTTTTTGTGGTCCAGAGTGATGGACACGGCTTCTTTGCCTGCACCGTAAACGATGGCAGGAACTTGGTCAGCGTGACGCAGGCGGCGGCTCGCACCTTTCCCCAGGTCAGAACGGACTTCAGCTTGGAATACGAAAGACATAATAAGTATCTCTTTTAGATGAATGTATGGTGTTGACTGCGACCGGTCAGCACCTCGCAAAACGAGCGCGAATACTATCACGGGCCCAGAGCAGTGACAAGATACCTCAGCGTCCCTGCTCCAATCTGGCAAAACGCTGCAGTCGTTGAGCCGGGCTCAGAGCATCGAAACGGGCCAAGGTCTGCGGGGCCGGGCAGTAGAGGGTATCTCCCGCCTTCACCTTGATCCCCCGCCCCCTCAGGGCCTGGTTGTCATCGACAATGGCCAGCAGATAGCTGTAGGTATCCCCCGCTACCCCTGTCACGGTCCCGTTCTGGGCCAACATGGCGGCAATGCGCCAGAGGGTCTCTCCCGCCGCCACCTGATGACAGATCTGCTTGCCACCAGCCGCTGGCGCCGTCAAGGTCAGCGTGTTGTTGACAGACAACATCATCCCCTGCCCATCCCCCTGTGGTGAGACAAATTGCGCCAACCGGGTAACAGGCGCCTGCCAGCTGGTCTGCTGCGACAAGGCGGCCAGCAGGGGTTCCTCTTGCTCACTTGCCTTGGGTTGGCCCGGTGATGGTGGCATGGCAAACTCCGCCATGAAGGGCACGGCCAGGGTCGCCACCTCTTGTGTCGGATGAGGTTGATAGGCCGTCGGGGTAATGGGAGCCAGCCCGTAGGCCGCTTCGTCGATGCGCCGCAATCTTGCAAGATAGGCTTTGGAGAGCTCGGCCTCCCCCTCGAACAGATCAAAAGGGGGCACCAGCCGGGCCGGAAACAGCACCTGCCAGCGTCCCTTCTTCTTCTTGAGCTCGAGGGTGGGAAATTGATTGCCCCGCTAGGCCACAAACATGGTCGGCGGGGTGCGATGCAGCGGGTAGTACTCCGGGTTCAACTGTACCCAGGTTTGCTCGGCAATGGGTTGATAGCCACTGATGTTGACCATCGCCATCCCTAACCAGAATCCAAGCATCCTTGCTCCTCCGTTAGCGTCCAGGCAGCCGGTAGCGCACCCGCGGCCTTTCTCCTCAGCAGATTAGCACTGGGCGATGGCGTTTAGCACCCGTTTATCGGAGACCGGATAGGGGGTCCCCAGATTCTGGGCAAAGAACGACACCCGCAGCTCCTCGATCATCCAGCGGATGTTGGCCACCTCGGTGGGTACCAGCTGGGATTTCGGGATCTTGGCCAGCAGCGCCTTGTACTCCGACTCCACGCTGTGCACCTTGAGCATGTAGACCCGATCCCGGTTCGGGTCGATGGCGAGCTTCTCCAGGCGCCGCTCGATGGCGCGCAGGTAGCGCAAGAGATCCGGCAGTCGCTGCCAGCCGGTCTCGGTGACAAAGCCCTTGTGAATTAGGTTGCCGAGCTGCTGCTGGATATCGGACATGGCAAAGGCGGTGTCGAGCTGCATCTTGCCCTTGAGTCGCTTCTTGATCTCATGGGAGAGGGTCAGCACGGCTTCCACTTGGCTTGCCACTTCCACCACGGCGTCGTTGAGCTCGGCGCGGACATACTCCTTGAGCGCCTCGAAACCGGCCTCGTCCCAGGCCATGCCGCCGTGCTGCTCGATGAGCTTGTCGCAGCCGCAGGCGATGCAGTCATCGATCAGCTCCGCCACCTTGCCAAAGGGGTTAAAATAGAGCCCCAGCTTGGCCTTGTTGGGCAGCTTCTCCTGCAGATACTTGATGGGAGATGGCACGTTGAGCAGCACCAGCCGGCGTTGGCCCGCCCACATCAGCTGCTGCTGCACCGCCGGGCTCTCCACCAGCTGAATGGCGACCGAATCCTTCTGATCCACCAGAGCCGGATAAGCCTTCACTTCAAACCCGCTACGCTTCTGACTGTACTCCTTCGGCAGCTCGCCAAAGCTCCAGAGGGTAAGGCCGAACTGCTCGATATCGTCATCCGCCACTTGTGACAGGGTCTCCTGCACCTTGCCGCGCAGGGACTCTTTCAATGCCTCCAGATCTTTGCCTTCCGCCACCTTCTTGTGCTTGTCGTCCACCACCCGGAAGGTGAATTTCAGGTGATCGGACACCGCAGCCCAATCCCATGATTCGCGGGGCACAGTCACGCCGGTCATACGGCGCAGCTGGCGCTCCATCTCGTCCAGCAGCGGCCCCTGCTCGGGATTGATGCTGGCAAGCAGCGCATCGGCGTAGTTGGGGGCCGGTACGAAGTTCTTGCGCATCGGCTTTGGCATCGACTTGATGAGGGCCACCAACAGCTCATGACGCAGCCCCGGGATCAACCACTCGAACCCCTTCACCTCCACCTGGTTCAGGAGCGGCAGCGGGATATGCAGGGTCACGCCGTCCGCCGCCTCCCCCGGTTCAAACTGGTAGGTCAGTTTGAGCTTGAGGCGCCCCTGCTGCCAGAAGTTGGGGTAGTCGAGATCGCTGATGTGGGCCGCATCCCCCTTCATCAGCATCTCTTTTTCGAAATTGAGCAGCTCGGGATCCTGCTTTTGCGCTTCCTTCCACCACTTGTCGAAGTGGCGGCTTGATATCACCTCCTCCGGCAGGCGGGCATCGTAGAAGCGGAACAGATCCTCGTCATCCACCAGGATGTCGCGCCGACGGGATTTGTGCTCCAGCGCCTCCACCTCGGCCAAGAGCTTGCGGTTCTCACTGAAGAAGCGATGACGGGTCTCGAAATCCCCTTCCACCAGGGCTCGGCGGATAAACAGCTCGCGACACAGGGCCGGATCGAGGCGGCTGAAGTTGATGGTGCGCTCGTTGACCAGGGTCAGGCCATAGAGGGTTACCTTCTCCTTGGCCATGACGGCACCGTTCTTCTTAGACCAGTGGGGGTCGCTGTGGTGCAGCTTGATGAGATGGCCTGCCAGCGGCTCCACCCACTCGGGTTCAATCTTGGCGTTGATGCGGGCGTAGAGACGCGAGGTCTCAACCAATTCTGCGGCCATCACCCACTTGGGCGGCTTCTTGAACAAACCCGAGGCCGGGAACAGGTGGAAGCGGCCGTTGCGGGCCCCGAGGAATTCGGGCTTTTCCAGATCCTTGTTGCCGATGTGGCTGAGCAGCCCCGTGAGCAGGGCACAGTGCACCGTCTTGAAATCCGCCGGTTCATGGTTGGCTTTAAAACCCAGCTCCTTGATCGTCTGGCGCAGCTGGAAATGGATGTCCTGCCACTCGCGCACCCGCAGGTAGGAGAGAAACTCCTTCTGGCACATGCGCCGGAACGGGTTGCTGCCCAGCAGATCCTGCTGCTCTTTCAGGTAGTTCCACAGATTGACGAAGGCGAGGAAGTCGGAGTCCTTGTCTTCAAAGCGTCTGTGCTGCTCGTCGGCGGCCTGCTTTTTCTCCATGGGCCGCTCGCGGGGATCCTGAATGCTGAGGGCGGCGGTGATCACCATCACCTCGCTCAAACAGCCGGTTTGCGCCGCACTGATCACCATCTTCGCCAGGCGTGGATCAAGGGGGATGCGCGAGAGCTGGCGACCGGTCTCGGTCAGCTGCAGCTTGGCTTCGCGATCGCCGGTGGCAGGCAGCTCGCGCACCGCCTCCAGCTCTTTCAAGAGGGTCAGGCCATCCTTGATGTGGCGCGACTCCGGCGGCTCGACGAAGGGGAACGCCTCCATGTTGCCAAGGCCGAGCGCCAGCATCTGCAGGATGACGGACGCCAGGTTGGTGCGCAGGATCTCGGGGTCGGTGAAGGCTGGACGGCCGTTGAAATCCTCCTCGGAGTAGAGGCGGATACAGATACCGTCCGCCACCCGGCCGCAGCGCCCTTTACGCTGGTTGGCGCTGGCCTGGGAGACCGGCTCGATGGGCAGGCGCTGCACCTTGGTACGCCAGGAGTAGCGGCTGATACGGGCCGTACCCGGGTCAATCACATAGCGAATGCCTGGTACCGTCAGCGAGGTCTCCGCCACGTTGGTAGCCAGCACGATACGCCGCCCGGCGTGGGGCTGAAATACCTTGTTCTGCTCGGCGTTGGAGAGGCGGGCGTAGAGCGGCAGCACCTCGGTATCGCGCAGGTTGAGCTTGCGCAAGGCATCGGCGGTATCGCGGATCTCCCGCTCGCCGTTCATGAAGATGAGGATGTCCCCCAGCCCTTCACGGGCCAGCTCTTCGACCGCATCGAAGATCCCCTGCAGCTCATCGCGCTCTTCCAGCCCCTCACTTTTATCACTGGTGAGCGGGCGGTAGCGCACCTCAACCGGGTAGGTGCGACCGGAGACCTCTATCACCGGCGCCTTGTTGAAATGGCGGGAGAAACGCTGCGGGTCTATGGTGGCCGAGGTGATGATCACCTTCAGATCGGGGCGCCTTGGTAGCAGCTGTTTGAGATAGCCCAGAATGAAGTCGATGTTGAGGCTGCGCTCGTGGGCCTCATCGATGATGATGGTGTCGTACTGGGTCAGCATCCGGTCGTTCTGGATCTCCGCCAGCAGGATACCGTCGGTCATCAGCTTGATGTGGGTCTGCTCGCTCACCTGATCGGTAAAGCGCACCTTGTAGCCCACGTAGTGGCCGAGTTCGGACTCCATCTCCTCGGCGATGCGGGCCGCCACGGTGCGGGCCGCCAGACGGCGCGGCTGGGTGTGGCCGATAAAGCCTTTCACCCCGCGCCCCAGCGCCAGACAGATCTTGGGGATCTGGGTCGTTTTGCCCGAGCCGGTTTCGCCGGCGATGATCACCACTTGATGCTCTTCAATGGCCTTGGCGATCTCCGCCTGCTTCTGGCTGACCGGCAGGTTGTCCGGATAAGTGACCCTGGGCACACCGGCCAGACGGGACTGATAGCGCGCTTGTGCGGCATCCAGGTCGGCGGCAATGGTCTCGAGCACGGCGGCCTGCTTGGCTTCCGGCAGCTTCTTGGCCCCGTGCAGACGGCTGGAGAGACGGCGGGCGTCGAGGTTCATGCAGGCAGAGAGACGGCGGCGCAGCGCCTCGATAGAGAGAGACAAGGTACAAATTCCTTAAAAGAGTGCCCATCAAGGGCCATATCGATAGCTGGGGGAGATCCTAAAGAGCGAGGCTGGACGGTGCAAGCCTTAAAGCGGCGCCGAGGGGGATGAGGCCTGTATCACAGTTGGCATCGGCATTCCCCATGCGGCAATAAAAGAGCAGGCATGGTGCCTGCTCTGTGCTGCCAACGTGCTGACGAGGTGAAAACAGCGTCCTCAGGCACGAGCCTTGTGTACGAAACAGGTCCCCAGCTGGGCGTGGATGGCCTGCATCACGTCGTGGCGGCTGATGACCCCGAGCAGATGCCCCTCCTCCACGACCGGATAGATCTTGGGCTTTTGTCCCATCATCATCTCGGCCAGCTCGAGGATGCTGGTGTCGGGGCCGACGGCCAGCACCTCCTTGCGCATCACATCCCTGACCTGGGCTACCTGTTCACAGTGATAGGCCTCTTTCAACATGACGGCGATACAGTCCTGCTCGGAGACCCAACCCACCAGGTGGCCCCGTTCGTCCACCACGGGGCCGCCAAGCTGGCGACTGTTGAGAAACTTTTCCACTGCCGCCTGCACCATCATCTCCGCGCTGAAGGTGATGGGACGAGTCTGCATGTAATCCTTTGCCTTGAGTGATTCCATCGTGCGTTCCCCCAACCTGCCTCCCGGGCGGGAGGCGCGAGCCGGGCACTATGTCCGGCTCACTCCAAGCATAGCTCGCATGGATCAGGAGATGGATTGCAGCAACACAACAGCTCGTTCTGGCTATGGCAGTCGGTCTTCTTGAACACCCCTTTCAGGGTCGAGCGCACGGTTTCCACCTTGACGCCGCGCAGCTCGGCGATGTCGTTGCTGCTGTAGCCCTTGCTCATCAGCACCAGCAGCTCTTTCTCGCCGATGGTGAGCGGATAGAGGCTGGCCAGCGCTTCGATGTCGGGGTTGAAGGAGTGTTCGGGATCCCGCAGCACCACCTCCACATACCGTTCGAAGCGATTGAGACCGCTCATCAGGGTACACTGGATCAGCAACGGCCGCAGATTGGGCTGACGAGGAATGGACATATAGGCGCTGGCGCCGGGCAGCAGATAGGCAAAGCCATTCAATATCTCTTTGAACTGGCGCTGCTGTTCCTTATTTTGCAGCGAGAAAATACCATTGCCCGCTCGCAGTTCCATGTTCTCGTCGGCAATACGATTGAAGGCCACGTTGGAATAATGGATATGGCCTTTATCATCGACGATGGCGCTGGGTTTATTATGGTTTTTTACCAGCTGTTGTAGCTGATAGTTCTGGGTTTCCAGGGCCAGCAAGTTCCAATAATGTTGGCTCCAGGCCGCCAGGCCAGAATAAACTTCGCCAAGGGAAGAAATTTCCTGCGCGCTGAAATCATCCTGCGTCGCCGCACGATAGGTAGACAGGCTGCTAAGCCCCCGCCCCTTCACCCGGCAGACACCGCCGGCCGCAAACTGGGCGCCGAAACTGGCCAGCAAACCCGCCGAATTGGAGAGGCTGTTGGCACTGACGATCCCCTGGCAGCCCTTGTCCAGATAGTGATTGAACCACACATCCTGGCGATGGTGCTGGACATAGAACTGCTGCTGGGCTTCGGTCAAACCGCTGGAAAAGAGCTTGATGCCATCGCTCTTGTCATCATCCCGCAACAAGAACAGCGACGAGCTGCCTGACACGTCGGAGCGGAACTGATCCACCACCAACTTAATGTCAGAATCATTAATACCGCACTCATATAACTGGCTTATAT
>NZ_NEVB01000084.1:0-7076 GCF_002259925.1 Aeromonas sp. A35_P
GGGGCCGCTTCAGAATTCGGAAAATAAAGCACGGTAAGCCAGTGGCATGGCTAGCACTCTCATAAACGACCGTTTTTGAGAGGCATCAATGAGAATCAGATCCGTGCCAGTGCTGGTATGGCATGTTACTTTCTCGAAAACCACTCTCGTATTGCACGGCTGAAACAGCCGAGTTTCGAGAACCTCGAAAATTCTGTGTCTAGGGGGGAGCAGCTTGCGCAAAGCCGCGCCGTTGCTGGGTATCGAATCTCTTAACGTGCTTTATTTTCCGAATTCTGAAGCGACCCCGTATAGCCGTTACGACGTGCGTTATCTACGCAGTCAGTACGGTTTGCATAACCTTGGGTTGATGCACCAACAATGCGTCCGTTCGGGGCAGTACGGCGCCAGCGCCACTCATTGGAGGGGTCTTTGTAAAACTCCCAAGTATCGTTCATTGCCAAGTCCTTTAGATGCGGGAGGGCTCAATATAAACCCTCTGCTGGCTATGTCTGGGATTTTTGCTGTTTTTTCAATGGAGTTTGAATAAAAAAAAAGCTATCACCAGAAACTTCGTTGCTAGGCATATTTGTCGTGGTGGGGCCAGTGGCCCCACTTGGTTGAGACAAGTGCCTCCCCTATTACTAACTGGCGCATAAGGTGGGGCAAAATGCCCCACCTGTTTATTTAGGTAACTGTTACCTAAATAAACCCAGCTTCACGTTGGTGGCGCAGCGCCAGGATTACCACTGAGTCCCCTTCTTGGCGGTAACGTGCCAGGTAGCCGCTGTCGCCAAAGGGGATCACCCACTCGCGGAACGCCTCCGGGAGTCCTTCAACAGGGCGGCCCATAGCAGGTTGTTGACCGAGCTGGGCCAATGCCGAACGGATGGTTTGGGCAGCTCGCAGTGCAACGACAGGGCTTTTGCTGTGCAAGAATTCTCGCAGTCGTTGGAGGTCACGCAGGGCTGCCGGTGACAGGATCACTTGTGACATGCAGGTACGCCACCTTCGGTCTCAGTGCCCCAACCGGCCAGCCACTGGTCGGCCTCTTCGAGGGAGACGTGCAGGCCGGTCTCCTGAAACTCTTGCCAGGCATCGAGGGTATCGCGGCGGAACGCCTCTTTGCGCTCTTCGCGTTCAACGTACTGGGTGATGGCCTCGCGCATCATCCAATGCGGGGAGCGGTCACGAGCGGCGGCCAGCAGCTTGATGCGGGTTTGGGTATCGCTGTCGAGCTTGATGGACATGGGTTTGGCTGTACCAGACATGGGAACCTCTAGTAGTCATAGGTATTACCTTGATGATAACCCAGTCCCTCTATGCTTTCACCGCATCTTGCGTTGTGTCAGCATGTTCAAATGTGTCTTTTGGGAGATGTGGAGCGCGTTGAATGGCGAGATATCGCATTGGTGACCGATACCTGTCGGAGTCGGAATACAACCAAGAACAGGATGGTAACTGGATTTTCGGCTTGTTCCTGGTGGGGGCAATTCTGGTTGGCCTGCTGGTGAACCGCTATGTAGTGGATCCTGAATGGCACACGGCAATCCGCTTTCTGGTTACCGTGGTGCCGGCAGTGATTGCCGGCGGCCTTCTTGCTGCTGTCCATCGCTGGGTCAGGTTGTTGCTGGGTATTGCCATTGGCTTGTTGGTGCTTGTGGTGATCATTGGCGTGATCGCAGCGATGGTATAACCAGGTATCTGGATCCACGTCTCAAACGCGCTTAGGCGCGTTTTTTATTTGGGGTATGCCATCGCCTTGGTGTTGGTGACGAAATCGCTGTAATTGCCGCCTATGCTGCCGCTTTTTTGGCCTCGATCGCTCCCTGTGGCAGAATGGCGGCTTCGAGTAGTCAGTGAGGTGTGGTCATGGAACCAGAACGATTCAAACGGACGATGAAGGCGCGAGGGCATTGGCGGGATGGCGAGCTGACATCGGCAGAGCCTGCGGTGTTAGTTGATGATCGGGGGAGCGTGACGCTGAACGAGCCTGCCAAAGGGTATTGGGTCGATGGCGCACCTGTCTGGCCTGCATACAACCCTGTTACGGGTGAAGACCTGAGCGATAAGTTGCGTGACGTGCTGGAGGCCAACCACAAGAAAGCGATCATTTTGACGCTGGCTGACGCCGCAGCGACCTTGAAAGACATGGCCAAGGAGCTGGCTGTGGAGCTCAAAGACAAGGCAGAAACCTTTTCCTGGGAAAAGGACGGCACCAAGACGCTTGAAGCGGCTAGCACGGCCAATGATTTTGGGGGGTATGGAGCGGCTGTTTATAAGGCCTACGACTTGGCAAGACAGTTTGGTGATTATGGAGTAAAGGCAGAAGTATTTACCTCAAAAGGCAAAGAGTACATAGCGATTACGACCAAGAACAATGGTGATAAAATAATGCGTCATGCGTTGGTTAATGGTGTAAGAGTTAAATTTAATGGTCATAAATATCGACTAAATAATTATAAGGTTGTCCAGTTAGGTTTAACCCCTCAGGGGCGTGTTGGTGGATATAAGGGCGGTGCTGTCGCTACATTTATTATATCGGCAACTATTAACACGAACGAGCTAGTGTTCAATGATGATTACCATCTAGTGGACTGGTTCGGAAATGTAGGAACAGACATGTTTAAGGGGATCTTGGCGATTGCTGCTGGTGAGGCTTTCTTGCTGGCTATTGGCGTGTCTGGTGGCGCGATTCTGCTGGGTGTATTAGCAGTCGTGGGGGCTAGTTATGCGATCGACAAGATCTTTGAAGAGTGGCACATCTCGGAGAAGGTTGTATCGGAGTTGAAAAATGCATTCGAGTGAGGTTCCTAGATTAAAGGTTTTTCTAGCCGGAGTTTTTGTAAACATCTTTTCATGGGGCGTGTGGTGGATGGCCACCTCTGAGGTTTACAATACATTTTCGTTAATAGCTGACGGATCTGCACTCGTGAAAATAAATGTCGTTGGGTTGTGGGTATCTGTTGGCTTTATTGGCGTTGGGTTATTTTCGGTAGCATCACCTGGGGTTGCATTATTTACGGGGAAGAGAGCTGATGCTGTATGGGGTAGAAGAGGAAGCTCAATAGCTAATTATGTGATAGTTTTCTTCGCTATCATTGGTGTGTTTTCAGCAATTTATTTTTATACGTCTATGACTACTAGTTTGGCGGATAAGGGGTATGTCTACTGTCGACCTTTAACGAAGTTCTCCGCGACCGGTCGACATGAAGTCTATGTGGCCAAGCCGGAATTGTGTGTGAAGCCCAACAAGATCCCGTAAATGATCTTGATCAGATCCTTAGATCCAGCGTAACCTGCTCGCCAGAAACAAAAAACCCACCGTAAGGTGGGTTGTTTGCCCGGTGCTTTAAGGTCTTCGACCTCCTTAAAGTCCGGTGGGTAACAGCTTCGAGCAGGAAGCGGATACCGTAAAGTACCCCCTCAGTTTAGCCGCGTGCGGCCCGCTGTTCAAGTATCAACTCTCTGCTCGACCCTGTTACCAAAGGCTTTCACCTTTGGCGCTTTGTCGTATTCGCTCGGATTGGACGCAAGTGATTGTTGCCGTAGCGGGTGTGAAGGTCGGGCAGAACGGGGAAATCTCACATACTGCCCAAGCGTGCAATCGCGCACCACAGCCTCCCAGGGCTCGCAACCCTGGGGCATCTGCAAGTAGAGCGTAACGGGGAACCAACCACGGCCAGCTCTTAAAAAACGGCGTGGCAGTCCGACCAACAGGCGGGGGCTAAAGCAGAGTGCAGCTGGACGGGGTGTGTTCTCTGGAGCGCGTGAGAGGGAGCTGCCGCAAGCAGTCTCGATAGTCCGGAGCAAGGCGAGCTTATCCTGTAAAAGACCCTAAAACGATGTGGGTCTGTAGGAGGGCTCTCCTATCTTGAAGCGCAGCGAAAGATAGGAGAGCCTGCTGACTGAGGAGGCTTGCCGACATCCTTTTCGCCCGTTTTTTTTGCTTCCCCATGGCACGCATAATCACCCCCCCTTGATCTCTCTTTTGCCTCCCATTAGTGGGGTTTGAAGCCCAATGGAACGGATCTGTACGCTAAGGAAATTTGTCCATTAATTCAAAAGATTAGAGACGCAGAAAAAAGGGTTCATTGCGTGTCTATTAAATCGGTTTGAGCATTTTATAGATGCGCAGTGCCTCCAAATCGACTTTTTAGACACAGCCCCCCTACTAACGTACGTTTTCGTACCGTTGGACTTCACACCCCTTAGTTACCTACATTCGAAGCCATCCAATTACAGTCACTGTTACTTTAAATAGTCTCGCCAACAGGTGGTTACAACCTATTCCGGCTATGTCAAACTTGACTCTAAGCCAGCATACACAGAGGGCCCTTAGCCGCTTCGCGTCTTCGGTTCCTCTGTGAAGCTGGTTCAGGGGCGTGCCGCCCCCGAAACCCCCTGCTTCCACCGCCCCGAAAAACCCCGTTCCGGGCTTTCCCAGGTCGGCGGACAGGAGAGTTCTATGGTCACAGTTACCGTAATTGAGGTGATCGGATGAAGGATGAACGAGACGACCAGACCCTTGACTTGCTGCCGAGTGGCAAGCGCCGGGGTCGGCCACCGACCGGCAAGGCGTTGAGCCCTGCCGCCAAGCAAGCGGCCTACCGCGCACGGCAACGGGAAAAAACGGTCACCGTTACCTTAAATCGTCCCGATTGTGGCGAGCTGGAGATCTTCCTGCTGAACCTACGGGATGGCCGCACTTCGACCCTGGCCCCCGAGGTTGTGGCCAGGCTGCATGATGCTGTGCGGTCGGCATGGCTGGGGCAGCTTCATACCGGTAACGGTGACCAAAAATGACCCCGACCAAACGCGAACGGGTGATCAAGATCCGGGTCACCGCCGAGGAACTGGCCCGGCTCAAGGGCTTGAGTGGCGATGAACGGCTGGCCGAATGGATGCGGAGCCAGTGCCTTGGTAACGACAAAGCAGCCGGTCGGCGGCGAACGCCGGTCCCCAAAGTCGATCCGGCCCTGCTGAGGCAGATAGCCGGGATTGGTAACAACCTCAACCAGGTAGCGCGGCGAGTGAATAGCGGGGAGTGGGGCGCGGTTGAGCGTGTCCAGGTGATCGCGGTGCTGATGGCGATGGAGCGTGCTTTGCAGGCTCTGTCTGTACCCTCAACGGAGGTAACGTGATGAACGAATGCGGCGTAGCCGAGTATGACTACACCCTGATCCGGTTGCCCGGCGAACAGGGGTGGAGCTTGCGGTTGTTGAAGGACGGCCAGGAGGTCAGTGGGGAGGTTTACCAGGAGCACGATGAAGCGCTCAGTGTGGCCACCGTCTGGCTGTGCAGCGAGTCATGATCGTCAAATTTCATGCCCGTGGCGTGGGGCGCGGTAGCGGCCCAGTCGATTACCTGCTGGGGCCGCAGCGGGATCGGGAGGGAGCGACCCTTGACCGCGGCGATCCGGGTCTCATCGAGGCGCTGATCGACAGCAGCCCCTACGCCAAAAAGTACACCTCCGGCGTGCTGTCGTTCCAGGAAGCGGACTTGCCCCGGGAGGACAAGGACAAGCTGATGGACAGCTTCGAGCGTGCGTTGCTGCCGGGGCTGGATAGGGATCAGTACGCCTGTCTGTGGGTGGAGCACCGGGACAAAGAGCGGCTTGAGCTGAACTTCGTGATCCCGAATATCGAGCTGCTGAGTGGCAAGCGGCTGCAACCCTATTTCGACCGGGCCGACCGGCCCCGCATCGATGCGTGGAAGGTGGTGGTCAACGCCCAGTTGGGCTTGCATGACCCGGATGACCCCTTGAACAAACGGGCCTTGATGACCCCCAGCAACTTGCCAAAAGCCAAGCAGGACGCGGCACAAGCGATCACCGACGGTCTGCTTTCGCTGGCGGCGGCCGGTGAGCTGGCCGATCGGGGAGACGTGGTGGCCACGTTGAAGCAACACGGCTTTGAGGTGGTGCGGGAGACCCGCAAGAGTATCAGCATTGCCGACCCGGAAGGGGGGCGGAATATCCGGCTAAAAGGGGCCCTGTATGAGCAAGATTTTAGAGCTGGCCAAGACCTTCGAAGAGAGCTCGAAGCAGCAGGCGAGCGATATCGAAATGAGCGTGAAGAACGCGTTCGAGCCGCACGAGAGAGCTATTCTCGCGGCGTTGGAATCAAGCGCGCAGAGATTGAACACCGCTATCGACGCCCAGAACCGGAGGTGGGGCTGGTTGGTGTTGAAGGGGTGGGTCTTTCCGTTGATCGGGGTGGCGTTTCTGCTGGGGATCAGCTGGGTCGTGGTGTGGTACCAGGGGAGGGTCATCGCCGAGAACTGGGTAGAGATCTCGCGCCAGAACGCGACACTGGAGCAGTTGGCGGAGAAGGGCGGAACGTTGCACATAGGGATGTGTGGGGAGCGGCGGTGTATAGCCGTGTCGGAGGACACTCAGCTACCGGCGAAGGGGGTGTACTGGCGGCGGCAGAGCGATCAGAGAGTGATGTTTATTCCGGAGGGGTACTGAATGACAGAGCTCGAACAGCAGTTATTGAAAGCGTTAGAGAATTTGGAAGGCGGGTACAAAGCGCAGCACGCGGCCTGGGAGAGCGCCTACAGCGATTTGCGGCTGATGTTCGAGGCCACCTCTACCGAGAACCGGGCATTGCGGGAGAACGTGGGGAGCTTGAGCAAGCAGGTGTTGCACTTGAGCGAGCAAGTCGAGCGATTGAGCCAAAAATTGAAGCCCTGAGTGCAGAACGAGAGTACAGACGTGGCGGCATGAGATTAGGTAACCGCTGGGGGGATCGGGAGTATGGGGATTGAGTGGGGCCAGTGGCCCCACTTTTTCATTAGCCGGTATAGGGGCCGCTTCAGAATTCGGAAAATAAAGCACGGTAAGCCAGTGGCATGGCTAGCACTCTCATAAACGACCGTTTTTGAGAGGCATCAATGAGAATCAGATCCGTGCCAGTGCTGGTATGGCATGTTACTTTCTCGAAAACCACTCTCGTATTGCACGGCTGAAACAGCCGAGTTTCGAGAACCTCGAAAATTCTGTGTCTAGGGGGGAGCAGCTTGCGCAAAGCCGCGCCGTTGCTGGGTATCGAATCTCTTAACGTGCTTTATTTTCCGAATTCTGAAGCGACCCC
>NZ_NEVB01000085.1:0-6964 GCF_002259925.1 Aeromonas sp. A35_P
CCCCTACAGCGACAGCAAGGTGCTGTATCGCTCTGATACCCTCGCCCCCCTGTCGGTGGTCTCAAGTCGTTACAACGTGGTACAGCCTCACGAGGTGCTGCACTTCTATCAAGACCTGGTGGAAGCCGGTGGCTTTGAGCTGGAAACAGCAGGCTCGCTCAAAGGTGGCCGCAAGCTGTGGGCACTGGCTAAGACTGGCCAGGATCTAAAACTCAAAGGCAATGACTTGGTAAAATCCTATCTGCTGCTGGCGACCAGTTGCGACGGCACGCTCTGCACCACGGCGCAGTTCACCTCGCTGCGAGTGGTCTGCAACAACACCTTGCAGATGGCACTGCGCGGCGCTACCGGAGCCATCAAGGTGCCACACTCTACTCAGTTCGATGCCGCTGCCGTCAAAGAGTCGCTTGGGCTCGGGCTGTCTCATTGGGATGAGTTCAAGACGCAGACAAAGGCGTTGGCACAACGGCCCGTAGCCCCTGAAGAGGCACTGCGCTTTTTCAGCGACCTGTTGGCGCAACCGCTGGATGAGGAGAACATCATCCTCACACGACCGGTACAACGCCTGCATGAGCTCTATCAGGGCGCAGGTATGGGCTCAGAGCTTGCCAGCTCCCGTAATACCGCCTGGGGGCTGGTCAATGCGGTCACCGAATACGTGGATCACCACCGCCGTGCCCGCAGCCAAGATCACCGGCTTGATTCCGCCTGGTTTGGTCAGGGCGCCCAACTCAAATCCCAAGCCCTGAATCAGGCACTCACTCTGCTGCAGTAATTCCGCTTCCCTATTCAAACCGCATAACGACCTCACCCGGACTGGCGCAAGCCAATCCGGGCGTAGCCATTTATGCCGTCAACAAGGAGTCGTCATGAAAGCAAAATATTGCCAAGCCTTGCGGCTGGCCTCCACTACCCAATTAACCCGCGAGCAGTGGCTCGCTATCCGCAAACTTGGCATTGGCTCCTCCGATGCCGCCGTGGCAGTGGGACTATCCCCCTACAAATGCCCGCTCAGCCTGTGGCTGGAGAAGACCGGCCGCAAGGAGCCGGAGGATATCTCCCATAAGGAAGCTGTGCTGTGGGGCATTGAGCTGGAACCTGTGCTGGCGCAGGTCTACGCCAAACGCACCGGCTTTCGTGTACGCCGAGTCAATGCAGTACTGCAACATCCCGAGCAACCCTTCATGCTCGCCAACCTCGACCGGGAGGTAGTCGGCCATCCCGATGGGCCGGGCATTCTGGAGATCAAGACCGCCAGCTATCACAGCGCCCCCCAGTGGGAGGAAGGGGTGCCGGTGGCTTACCAGTGTCAGGTACTCCATCAACTGGCCGTCACCGGCCATGCCTGGGCCGAAGTGGCTGTGCTGATCGGTGGCCAGGATTTTCGGATTTACCGCATCGAGCGTGATGAGGAGAAGATCCAAGATCTCACCGAGCGGGAAGCGCAGTTCTGGCAGATGGTGCAACAAGATCAGCAGCCAGAGCCTGACGGCTCGAGTGATGCTGCCAATGCTCTGAGCTGGCTGTTTCCGCGTGACGATGGCCAGACGGTGGATCTCTCCGATTCTCCCGAGTTCAACCAGCTGTTTGGCGAGCTACTGCGCTTGCGTGAGCAGAAAGAAGCTGTCGAGCTACAGGAGTCACAACTCAAGCAGCGGCTGCAAGCCACTTTGGGTGAAGCCACTGCCGGGCTGTTTGCCAACGGCAAGATCACCTGGAAGCGCAGTAAAGACCGGCTGGCGCCGGATCTCGATAAGCTCGGTCAGGATCATCCCGACCTGCTCACCCGTTATGTCAAACCGGTGCCCGGCGTGCGCCGTTTCACCATTCAACCCTTGAGGCAAACACCATGATCAAAGGACTGGCGATTACCCCGCCCGTGATCGGGCGGATCTGCATCGGCAAGCTGGTGCAAAAACAGGATAAGTGGGTACCGGAGAAGGACGACAGTTTCACCCTCACCACCCAGATACAGCAAAAGGGGGGATGGTTGCTCCATCCCCTGCATCAACACTATTCATCGCAGAAAAGTGGCCAGGGGCAGGAGCAGACCAAGATCCGCGCCATCCCGGTGCGGGTGTTGTTCAACGACAGCGACTTGAACTTGCGGGCGGAATACAGCGCGTTTGACCGGCAAACCGGCAGGCCGCTCTGTGTCGGGAATGGGGAGGTGGCGAGACGTGTGGGGGCGCAAGGCATGGAGGAAGTCAGCTGCCCAGGACCAGAGCGCTGCGCCTTTGCAGGGCAACAGGGCTGCAAGCTGTACGGACGACTGAACCTGTTTGTGGAGGGGCAAGGGGATGAGCTGGGTAGCTTTATCTTCCGCACCACCGGCTACAACTCGGTGCGCACTCTGGCGGCCCGGCTCAAGTACCTGGAGGCTGTGAGCGGTGGTCATACCCGCTATCTGCCACTCACCCTGCGGCTGCGGGCCAAGAGCACTACACAGTCCTACCGCACACCGGTCTACTACGTGGATTTGACCTTGCGGGAAGAGACCAACCTGACTGAGGCTGTCAGGCTGGCACAGGAGGCGGCCCAGCGTGACCAAGAGGCAGGCTTGGCCATCGACCAGATGGAGCAAGCCGCTCGTGATTTGCTGCGTAACGGCCAATTCGAGGATATCGATGAAGAGGTGCCGATGCTGTTGGAGGAGTTCTATCCCGAAACCAACAGCGACGAGACGGCGAATGGTAACGCGGGTGTGGGGGCGACGGCCTCGCTTCACCCCCCGCAAAGCCAAGCAACCAGAGCGCCACAGAGGCCGCAATCAAGAAGGAGCCCGCTCACCAACAAATTGGGGAAAGGGAGCCCATCCCCTCCCCCAGTAACTGGCGGGTGATCAGCGGGGACGAGCCAACCGATCTACCAACCGCTCCACTGTTTCCAGCAACAGGGTTCGGTCAGCATCATCAAGCCGGGCCAGTTGCTGGCTCAGCACAATACCCTGCTCGGTCGGGCGGTTACTCGTCTCACGCAGAAAATCCGCCAGCTCACAGTCAAACAACTGAGCGAGCTCCGCCAGCCGCACCACGGTCGGCACCACAATCCCTCGCTCCATTCGAGAGACGGCTTCCATCCCGATATTGAGGTGTTCAGCCACATGCTCTTGCGTGAATCCGGCTTGAGTACGCTTGTGGCTGATCGCCTTGCCAACGCTCTTGGCTAACAGCTCAAGGTTGATATCTGTCATGGGTCCTCCAGTCAACCTCTATGGTTGACCATGGACCCATTGACGATAAGGACTCAAAAGGTAGACTAAAGACCTACTGGGTCCATTAAACAGCTATTGATGCTGATTTGACACAGATGTTAGGCCCTCGGCCAGTAAACCATCGTGACCACCTCGCAACAGCTGGACTCCAAAAGACGCTATCACTACACGACCAAGGAAATAAAACATGGAAAGACTGACTTATGAAGATCTGGGTACTGACAAGCTGGCATCACTGATCCGTGCACGAAAGTCTTTCGAAGTCGTAGGGCTATCGGGGCGAATGAGCGCGGCTGTGACAAAACTTGAAAACAGCATCGAACCTGCCGGGCTGAAATGCCGGGTGTATACCAAGGGCCGGATCGCCGCAGCAGGGGCCAGCGTCTTTGGCGGTATTACCGGTCTAGCCGGGATCGCATCTGCCGTCACCATCGCGGCACATAATCTTGCCACTTACAATCCAGACTATGAAATCGTTAAGCACTTGGTGGATAACTCACTCAGCGTGCTTTACAAAAAATAACCACGTTAATGGCTCATCTAAATCCTTGAGCCTTTAGGAGTCACAGGGATGAAAAAACTCTTCATTACCTCAACAGCACTGATGCTGTGCGGCAACGCCTTTGCGTATGGCGAGGCTGGACGCTGGAGCAGTGGCTGGGGTCAGGGCACCAGCGAATACACGGCGGTGGTTAACCAGCAAAACAACCTCTATATCGCCTGTAATGACACCCGCAAAGTCAGCATGACGGCCACTGTGCAGGGCAAGGAGTACGGCTCTTATGCTGGGCAGGCTTTCTCCATCATCGTCGATGGCAGCCAATACGATGCGCCCTATGAGACCGAATCCCGTGTCGGTGAGAACAACTTCTTCGACATGTGGGGCAAGTTGCGCAAGGCCAAGTCGATCCGCATTTTAACGGCGGACGGCAAGCAGCTGGCACTGCCGACCCAAGAGGTAGCCGCTGTACTGCCCGCCACTAATACCCCCGAGTTTGACTGCTTGATGTGGGACCAATAGATCACATCCATTCCCATCCAAGAGGAGGCATTTGCCTCCTCTTTTTATTTCTGCAATTCACCCACCCGTGAAGGAGACGCACTATGCCCCCCTGCATTCCCCCTGAATGCGAGCCGTTCGATCACACAGGCTTTTGGCACAAACTCTGGGCCTTTGCCAAACGTGCCGGTCGGCCCTTTATCGAGACCTGCTTGCTGCTCTACTACACCAGCCAGAAGGATGATTTACCGCTCTGGGCCAAACTGCTGATCTACAGTGCGCTGGCCTACTTTATCTCACCGATCGATGCGATCCCGGACGTGTTGCCGATGGGGCTCACCGATGACATCGCGGTACTGAGTGCAGCTCTCGCCAGCATTGCCGCCTTTATTGATGAACAGATCCGTGCCCGTACAGCCAGAAAAATGCGCGAGCTGTTCGGACAAGATTAACCCCCACAAGGAGTACATCATGACTATTCCCTTTTTCCGGGACGGCTTTGCCATGCCCGTTGCCCAAGCATTGCTGGTTCAGCTTAACCAAGAAGTCGCTAAAACCGAGCTCAATCTTGAGCGCTTAACCCAACTGACCTTCAACTTTCGTAACCCCGGCTACAGTGTCGAACAAGGCGGTGTGCACCCGGTCGAGATCCGCCTGATCCGTGGGCTCGATGGCTGGCTGTTCGATTACGTCACCGACTTCAGCTACCAGGGGCAGGGCCAAGATGCTGAGCTCTGCAAGGAGCTCGATTTCAACTTCCTCGATGGGGAACACACCATGTTGGGCTGGGGACCGCTGCGGCTGGCTGAGGCGCGGGAGTTGTTCGACATCTGGCAGAGCAACTTCATTGCCTACTACCGGTTGGAATCCTTCAGCGTCACGGTCGCAGGAGATTAGGAGGGCACCATGAGCCAAGAATTAGCGATCTCCCACTATACACGTCAGTGGCTGGGACGAGTCGCCACAAGCGCCAAGCTAACCCCCATCCGCAGTGGTCAACGCTGGCTGCTGCACCTGACCCCGGAGAGCCCACTAGCCCGCACCGTCACCCTGCAAGTGCGTTGGTCCGGGGTGCAGTGGCAACTGCTCTCCCTCACCAATGCCGAGGACTGGCACACCATGAGCCAGCCGGTCGATGAGATCTGCATTGACCCCAAGCGAAGTTGTTTCTGGCATTGCCAAGCAGGCCCCGTGCCACTCACCGAGCAACCCCGCGTGCTGGCAAGCTTTCTAGCTGACCTGCAGCGCATCTGCATCCATCGCGGCTATCGGGTAGAGAGTGACCCTATTCAGCAACAGGAGAATAAGGATGATTAACACCGTGATCGCCATCGAGCTGGAGGCTTATCTTGAGCACAATGGCCAGGTTGAAGCAGTGCATGACCAAGGCCAGCCGGTGGATGGTTACGCCCTCTACCTACGCTATGAAAATGAACGGTGTGACGCACTGGCGCAATGGCTGTGCGACCACTCGGATCAGCACTGGCTAACCGAGTTAGGCACCATGCTCGCCACCAGTTACCGCGTTCCGTTGCACGACTACACCCCGCACACCTTGGCAGCCTGAACACAGCCAACCAAGCCTGCGGTCCCCCCCCATTCAGTAACCCATTAACCAAATAGCTCGCCAACCCTGCCGCATCCAACGCGGTGGGACGATGGCGTATGGAGCACAATCATGTTGCACCACAAACTGATCGCCGGGGAAACCCCCGGCACCTACCGGGTGACTGACCTTGTCACCGACGATGACCTGCTCACCATCGCCCAAGCCGTTGCCCGGCAGAAACTGGCCAAGGGAGAAGCTATTACCGATAAACACTTGGCCCATCAAGCCCTGCAAGGACTGCTGCAAATAAGGGATCGCGAAGTGTTTGCCGCACTGTTCCTCGATAACCAACACCGGATCCTGGCCTACGAGGAGCTGTTCCTTGGCACCCTGTCCGCTGCGACCGTCTACCCACGCGATGTCGTCAAGCGGGCACTGCACCACAATGCAGCCGCCCTGATGCTGGTGCATAACCACCCGTCGGGATACCCGGAACCCAGCCGCGCAGATATCGAAATAACCCACCGATTGCAGACCGCGCTAGAGCTGGTCGATATCCGGCTCCTGGATCATCTGGTGGTTGCCACAGAGGGGATTGTATCGCTAGCCGAGAGAGGGTACTTGGGTTGAGCACTCTCACTGTGGTTCAGTCACCATTTTTGCTAGACTCTGCGCTTTAATTTTCTCCAAAAAATCCGATGATGAAACTCTTAAACACCTACGATGACAAAGATGAAGCCGAAGAAGCGCTGACCAAACTCCTTGGTGAAAAACGCCTAGCCAGTGAACGAGATAGCACTGTGGTTGTCTATAACCTATTTGGCCAGCCTACCTGGGGCAACTTCCATCGTCTTGGCATGTTCAATTTGCCGGAGCTACAGACGATGCTGGAGCAGCGCAAAGCTGGGCATGTTATTGATCAAGCCCGGCACAGCGAAATTTTGAGTATGCTACGCTATGCAGCGAAATCTTTTGAAATCACGCTTCCCGCTCATTGGCTATAAATTAATGCCGGAATATCCGGCGTTAATTTACAGCCCACTTTAAATAGATATTACTATTAATCTTTTCACTTATATAAAAATAATCGCATCATTAGCCTGGTGATGGACATCTAGGCGAAAATTTGATGTTAAGCGATTCTCATTGAAGTTAATATAAAAAGGAAACCATGCCGGATCATTACTAATAGCAGAAAGAC
>NZ_NEVB01000086.1:0-6962 GCF_002259925.1 Aeromonas sp. A35_P
ACATCTGGTGATGGCAGTGATTGCATTGCAGCACGCGTGGCCGACTTTTCAGGTGACAACAGGTCTTGTTGGCACATTCAGGGCAGACAAAGCCGTGAGGAAAACGCCAAGTGAACAACGCGTTTTCGCACTGAGCTTCAGTGCCATAGTCCTTGAGAAGCTCAAACAGGCTGTAGCCTTTCTGGAATTGGACTTTGCTTTTGGCCATGATCTCGCTCCTCGATAACTGTGCATAAGATCAGTATAGTTCGGGGTGACTGCTAATCATGGGTAATCAGGTTGCCTTTTTAGTCTCTGGCGGCCAGGCCGCAAAAATTTGATTGCATTTTTCTCCAGACAGCCAATACCATCAAGACAACATCCTGCTAGTTCTTTGCCTATTTCTACAAATCAGCCAGAACAGACTCCAAGAGCATCCCATGCAGACACGCTACACCGACCTCGCCGCCAAGCTGGCTCGCCACGTCACCGCTCCCGGCATCACTCCCTCGCCGGTGGATCAGGTGAGCCTCATCTACACCACCGAATACCACGGCCGCACCCCGGTGCTCTACCAGCCGCGGATGATAGTGATCCTGCAGGGACACAAGGTGGGCTATCTGGCGGACCAGGTGTTTCGCTACGACCCCAACCACTACCTGTTGATGACCCTGCCGCTGCCCTGCGAGTGCGAGTGCTTCGCCTCCCCCGAGCAGCCCCTCATCGGCTTCTCCCTCGAGATCAACCTGGTGACCCTGCAGGAGCTGTTGCTGGAGCTGGGGGATGCCCTGCCCGCCCCCGCCCCGCAAAAGAGCGGCGTGCATTCGGTGCCCCTGTCTGAGGCCATGTTCTGCGCCGCCGAGCGGCTGATCGATCTGATGGACAAACCCCATCACGCCCGTGTGCTGGGGCCGCAGACGGTGCGGGAGATGCTGTTCTACGCCCTGCACGAAGGGGGTGGCCCGGCGTTGCAGGCGCTCGCCAACCGCCACAACCATGTGGGCCAGATCGCCCGGGTGCTGCGTATGATAGAGCAGCGTTTCGCCGACAACCTGACCATGGAGGAGCTGGCGCGGGAGGTGAACATGAGCGTCTCCGCCTTCCACCACCACTTCAAGGCGGTCACCGCCACCTCGCCGTTGCAGTACATCAAGTCGTTTCGCCTCCACAAGGCGCGGATGATGATGCTGCACGACGGCATCAAGGCGGGCACCGCGGCGGCCAGGGTCGGCTACGAGAGCAACTCCCAGTTCAGCCGGGAGTACAAGCGCTTCTTCGGCGGCACGCCGACGGATCAGGCCTCCCGCTTTCGGGAAGGCCAGCTGCGCATTATAGAGGGATAACCAGAGAGGAATTGTTCATGCGTGTACTGCTTTGCCTGCTCACCGCCTGCCTGCTGACGGCCTGTACCGGCCTCGCCGACGGCATCCGCCCCGTCACCGGCTTCCAGCTCGACCGCTACCTCGGCACCTGGTACGAGATCGCCCGCCTCGACCATAGCTTCGAGCGCGGACTAGAGCAGGTGAGCGCCACCTACAGCCTGCGCGACGATGGCGGGGTCAGGGTGCTCAACCGCGGCAAGCAGAGTGACGGCAGCTGGCGCGAAGCAGAGGGCAAGGCCTACTTCGTCGACAAGCCGGACGAGGCGCGGCTCAAGGTGAGCTTCTTCGGCCCCTTCTACGGCGGCTACAACGTCATCGAGCTGGATCCCGACTATCAGCTCTCGCTGGTGACCAGCTACAACCACGACTACCTCTGGATCCTCGCCCGCTCCCCCAATCCGCCCAAGGCCAAAGTGGATGCGCTGATCGCCAAGGCCAAGGGGCTGGGCTTTGCCACCGATCAGCTGATCTGGGTCAAGCAGCCCCCTGAGCCTGTCGTGAAATAAGCAAGGGCAGCCCGCGGGCTGCCCTTTTTCATGGAGGATTGTCTGAGGATCAGAGCCGGAAGCGGCCGATCTCCTGCTCCAACCGCTCGGTCAGCCCCTTCAATTCGGCCGCCTGTGCCGCCTCCTGATTGGCCTGCTCGGCCAGCTCCTGGGAGACGTGGCGGATGTTCTCGGTGTTGCGGCTGATCTCGCTGGTGACCGAGGTCTGCTCTTCGGCCGCCGCCGCAATCTGGGTCGCCATGTCGCTGATGGAACCTATCGCCTCGTTGATCCGTGCCAGGCTCTGGTTGGCAGACTCCGCGTCCTCCACGCTGGTGCCCGCCAGCTGGCGGCTGGTCTCCATGCCGCCCACCGCCCGGCGGGTGGTCTGCTGCAGGGTCTCGATCATCTGCTGGATCTCATCGGTGGAGTCGTGGGTACGGCGCGACAGCACCCGCACCTCGTCCGCCACCACCGCAAAGCCACGCCCCTGCTCGCCGGCCCGCGCCGCCTCGATGGCTGCGTTGAGGGCCAGCAGGTTGGTTTGCTCTGCGATGCCGCTGATGGTGGCCAGAATGCCGCTGATCTTCTGGGCATGGGCATCCAGCTCCACAATGATCTGGCTGGCGTCGGCCACTTCGTCCGCGAGCCCCGTGATGCTGCGCTGACTCTGACCGACCTGCGACTGACCGGATACCGCCAGCTTGACCGCATCGCCCGAGGTAGTGGCGGCAAACTCGGCGTTGCCGGCGATCTCCTGGGTGGCGGAGGCCATCTCGGTCACCGCGGTCGCCACCATCACGATCTCGTCCTGCTGCTGGCGCACCCGCTGACTGCGGGACTGGGCCCCGGCCGCCTGGGCGCGAGACTGGGCCGCCAGCTTGACGGTGACGTCACGCAGCCGGCTGACGATGCCGTGCAGCCGCGCCACGAACTGGTTGAAGCTCTCCGCCAGCTGACCCACCTCATCCTTGCTGCGGGTGTTGATGTGGACCGTGAGGTCCCCCTCGCCGTGGGCGATGTCGTGCAGCGCGCCGGCGACCCGACCCAGATCGGCAAACAGATACTTGAACATGGCGGTGAGCAGGGCACTGAACACCAGCATCAGCACCAGGGTCAGCCCCACCAGCTGCCACAGCAGGGTGGCGAGCGGTGCCTCCAGCACGTCGCGATACATCACCATGGCCAGCAGCCAGTCGGTGCCCGCCACCGGCTGCACCGCCAGCAGCACGTCGCGCCCGTCGAGGGTGGCAGCGTGCAGCTCGTTGTTCTCGCGGCCCCACTGCTGGAAGGTGGCCGCCGACAGATCAGGGGAGAGCTCACCAATCTGCTTGAGCGCCAGCTCCTTGTTGGGGTGACCGACGATGAGGCCGCTGCTGTCGAGCAGCATGGCGTACCCATCCCCCTGCACCTGCATCGCCAGCACCTAGTCGATCAGCTTGTCGAGCGCCAGGTTGGCCCCCACGGCACCGACCAGCTCGCCCTGATGGCGTACCGGCTCGGAGAGGGTGACCACCAGCTTCTGCATGGTGACGCTGACATAGGGGGCGGTGACGATAAGCTGCCCCGCCTTCACCGCGTCCTGATACCAGGGGCGCTCGCGCGGGTCATAGTTGCCGGTATTGAGGGAGGGGTCCTGGCGGGTCATCACCCCCTGGGTGGAACCAAAGTAGGTGAGCCCGAACCCGCCCGAGGTGTAGGCCTGCTTCAGGTGCGGCACCAGCTCGGCCTGCGGATTGTCGGCGATCAGGTTCACCAGCGCGTGCACCGTGTTCTTGCGATCCGCCATCCAGTCGCCGATGGCGACCGAGTAGGCGTGGCCATAGTTGACCGCCTCGCTCTGGATGGCGCTCATGGTGCGGGATTTGAGGGTGTGAAAGGCAACGATGCTAAGCAGTGAGGCCATCAGCAGCACCACCCCCAGACTGGTGGCCAGCAGCTTGCCGCGCAACGAAAGTGTCATGACTACGGATCCTTGTTGTTGTGACGGGCCAGGGAGAGACCCTTGTTTAATCAAGGCTATCGGCCACATGCTGAACAGACTTTAGTGAATCCTGTCGATTTATCATGACTCGGCAACAGGTTGTGCCACAGCTCACGAAAAACCACCCACTCTTCGTCCGATATCCGTCTCGACAAATGGCTATGCAGGGACGCAATCCGTGCTAGGTTGGACTCCTTCAACCCCTGATGGATAACCCTGCCATGCCCCGAAATATCGAGATAAAAGCCAAGATAGAGAGCATCGAGCTCCTGCTCCCCAAAGCACTTGCCATCGCCGATCAGGGCCCCGTCGAGATCGAGCAGGATGACACCTTCTTTCGCTGTGACGCCGGTCGTCTGAAGCTGCGAACCTTGTCCTCCTCGGCCGGCGAGCTCATCTTCTACCGCCGCGCCGATCAACAAGGCCCCAAGGAGAGCTTCTATCAGCTGACTCCGACACATGAACCGGATCGCCTGCGGGAGACCCTCAGTCTGGCCTGGGGCCAGATCGGCAGGGTGCAGAAGAAGCGCACCCTGTTGCTGGTCGGCAGAACCCGGATCCACCTCGATCGGGTACAAGGGCTCGGCCACTTCCTCGAACTGGAGGTGGTGCTGGAGGAGGACGAACCGCTTGAGGCGGGGATGCAGGAAGCCAACGACCTCATGGCGCAGCTGGGAGTTGAGCCCTCCCGGCTGATAGAAGGCGCCTATCTGGATCTGCTTCTCCGGCAGCAGGCCTGAATGCAACAAGGCCGCCCGCAGGCGGCCTCCCATACTCTGCCCGGCAGAGCTACTTGACCCGGGCGATGGCGGTATTGAGCCGCATATTGGTCGCATCCAGCCCTGGGGTCTGGCCATGGAAGTCAAACTCCAGCCTGACGCCGGGGCGAAACAGCAGACAGTGGGTGGAGCCGCCGAAGTGGAACATGCCGAGCTGATCCCCCTTCTCCACCCTGTCCCCCGCCTGCACCGTGATCTCGCAGCTCGACACCTCTGCCATCCCCACCGGCACCACGCACATCAGGCCGATTTTTGGGTTGTCCGCCTCGATGAAGATCAGCGCCCGGGTCGCCACCGAGGTGAGGAACGGCTGGGAGTTGTTGGGGGCGCTGGGATCCGCCCCCTGCGGGTCGGCAAAGCCTTCGAACTGGTTTTCCAGATAGTAGGTGCCGTTGACGATACGCACCTTGCGGATGGTGCCGCTCACCGGGCTGTGCCAGCGGTGGTAGCTGAGCGCGCTGAGGAAGGCCTGATAGACGGTGCCTCCCTCGAAACGGAGGGCCAGATCGTCAAAATCGAGCATGTTGTCCAGCGAATAGGGCTGCCCCTTGAGCCAGAACTGATCGCTGCGGCTCACCTCTTTGCGCACCTGCAGCGGCGCCGATTCACAGGCGTTGACGATGACATTGTCATCCGTTGGCGCCGAGACCGGCCGCACCCCGGCCCGAAAACGCCGGGTGAAGAAGTCATCCCAGCAGCCGAAGCCGTGGTAGTCGGCCGCCGGCTCGCACTCGAAGATTTGCTCGAAACTACCCGGAGTGGGGTTGGGCCCCTCCCCGACCGCTTCGTTCGCCACCTGCACCATCTCGGCCTTGGCTGCCTTGCCAAGCCAGGGCACCACCAGGGTCTCGCGATCCAGCCGGCTTACCGGCTCGGTCAGTACATAGCGGGAAGCCGGGCTTTGCAGGAACTGGGCCCAGTAGTCGAGGATCTTCTTGAACTGCTGGTTGACCAGGGCATTGGCAAAAAACTGGTAGCCGGAGCGGGTGGCCATGGGCCAGTCGAGCAGGGCATTGATGGGAAAGCCGATGAGGCCGGACGGTTCCTGGCTGGGGATGTCCTGATAGGCCTCGGGGGCCGTGGTCATGATGCCATTGAGCAGACCGAGGAACTCCTCGAACGAACGTACCTCAGGCTGACCGAGCGGGGTCTGGTGCTTGTGGCGCCAGGCCTCCTTGAACATGGCCTCGGCCTGGGCATGCAGCGCCGGGTCGGCATTGACCAGGTCACGCAGCTCGGCGATGGGGGGGACCAGCGCCCTCGGCTGCTGGTTCACGTAGTGCTTGATCCGCCGGATCCAGCGCTCGACATGGGCCCCATCCTGGGGGATCCAGCCGCCGGGTCGGGACTTGTTCAATCGGGTTTCCACTGCCTTGTTCATGGTTCGCTCTCCTCAGCTGATGTTCACGCCCACAATCCACGGCTTGAGCATTGAGTGCCGGCCTGCCAGCGGCATGCCAGGGCACCGACCCTGTTATGTAGCACAGGGGGCTCGGCGGCACGATTGCCAGAAACGACAGGGCAGAGTGGCGCAATAGCGACTAGCGGTTGGGATAGGCGGGTATGGGGAGAGCAACCAGGCCAGGAGAGCAGGCGGCACAAGGGATGTGCAAAAGGAGAGTGCCAGGCCCGGAAAAGCGAAAAGCCAGCTCAATGAGCTGGCTTTTCTTAAAATGGCAGGGGCGGCAGGACTCGAACCCGCAACCATCGGTTTTGGAGACCGCTGTTCTACCAATTGGAACTACGCCCCTGCAACAAACGAGGCGTAGTATACAAAGCGGGTTTCAAAGGTAAAGGCTTTTTTCTCACTTTCGGTGCGATTGCGCAAAGGACGAGCAGATCCTGCCAATTTATGCAGCTCCAATGGGTAACTTGCTGTATTTACAGCCTTGTTTGGGTAGGAAACTGACCGCAATGGGGGTAGGGTTAAAGTTGGGGCCAGGCAAGAAGGGGGCTGCACATGCTCAATTACCGGTTACTGCAACAACTTGCACCGCTCAACTTCAGGGATGAAAGCAAAACCGAGACGCTGCCCGACTATCTGGCGCGGGTCGCCCCGCTGGTGCCCTTCATTCCCGAACCTGATTACCCATGATTAGCAGTCACCCCGAACTATACTGATCTTATGCACAGTTATCGAGGAGCGAGATCATGGCCAAAAGCAAAGTCCAATTCCAGAAAGGCTACAGCCTGTTTGAGCTTCTCAAGGACTATGGCACTGAAGCTCAGTGCGAAAACGCGTTGTTCACTTGGCGTTTTCCTCACGGCTTTGTCTGCCCTGAATGTGCCAACAAGACCTGTTGTCACCTGAAAAGTCGGCCACGCGTGCTGCAATGCAATCACTGCCATCACC
>NZ_NEVB01000087.1:0-6873 GCF_002259925.1 Aeromonas sp. A35_P
GCGGGAGCTTGGTGTTTGCGAAAATAGTGTTCCCAGTCAATGACATCTGGTGATGGCAGTGATTGCATTGCAGCACGCGTGGCCGACTTTTCAGGTGACAACAGGTCTTGTTGGCACATTCAGGGCAGACAAAGCCGTGAGGAAAACGCCAAGTGAACAACGCGTTTTCGCACTGAGCTTCAGTGCCATAGTCCTTGAGAAGCTCAAACAGGCTGTAGCCTTTCTGGAATTGGACTTTGCTTTTGGCCATGATCTCGCTCCTCGATAACTGTGCATAAGATCAGTATAGTTCGGGGTGACTGCTAATCATGGGTAATCAGGATGGGCAATGGCGGCAATATCGTCATTCCACAGGCGTTTTACCGCGCTCTGCGAGAATTTTGTCACAAGAATGGCATCGTCATTATTGCCGATGAGGTCCAGACCGGATTTGGTCGCACCGGTACTTTCTTTGCTAGCAACGGGTATGCCAAAGAGCTGGACCCGGACATCATCGTATTTGCCAAAGGGGCCGGCGGCATCGGCATTCCCACGGCCGGTGTATTGATGAAACAAAAACTCGAGGTACTGGAATCATTTGAACATTCCAGTACCTCAGGGGCCAATCCGTTATCGCTGGTCGCCCTGAATGAGGTCATTGATATCATTGAGGATGAACAGCTGCTCGCCAACGTACAGCAGAATGAGGCATTTTTGCGCAATGGTCTGTTGGCATTGCAGGAGACCCATCCCGATATTTCTGGCGTGCGTGGTCTGGGTTATATGTTCGGCTTTGATACCCCCTCGCCGGAATATGCAGCCCAGGCAATCAAGGTCGCAGCCAGTCATGGTCTGATCATTCGGGGTGCCCGTTATGGCAAGAGCAATGCATTGAAAGTACGCCCTCCCTTGATCTGTAACCGGCAACATCTGCAGGAGATTCTGACCAGGCTGGATGAAACATTTACCGAGATGAGCCGGATTTATTCCCTGGACAAGGAGGTGGCGTGATGCAGGCCTTGAAATATGTGAAGAGATGGCAGGTCGAGGTGGTTGAAAGCGCCGACCTTGCGTGTATCGAAGCGGATGATGTGGTGGTCGATATCGCCGTCTGCGGTATTTGCGGGACGGATGTCGGCATCATCAGCGGTGCCTATCCGGTCGCGGTGCCGGGGACGACGCTGGGGCATGAAACCAGCGGGGTGGTGCGGCGGATTGGCCGTGGCGTGACCCGGTTCCAGGTCGGTGATCGGGTCGTGGTGAATCCGACCTATGCCTGCGGCGAGTGCAGAATGTGCCAGACGGGCAATCCCAACCACTGCGAGCAAAAGATGGGGACCGAAGCCGGTGTCTCCTACGATGGTGCCTTTGCCCACCAATATCGGGCCAGGGAGGGCTTCCTGCGCAAGCTGGATGACCACGTGAGCATGGAGGCGGCGTCACTGACCGAACCCCTGAGCTGCACCATCACGGGGGTCGACAAGCTGGCGATCACCCACACCAATATCCGGGCCGCCGTGGTGGGGGCCGGCCCCATGGGCATGCTCTATCTGTGGGTCTTGCATCATAGGGGGCTCAAGCCGTTCCTGGTGGAAAACAACCCGGGGCGCAGTGAGTTCGTGAGGGCACACCTGCCGCCATCGACGGGCATCTATGAGGATTTCGAGCAAGCCCTCGAGCAGGAATATGGCAGCAAGCAGAGCAATATCGACCTGTGCGTGGATACGACCGGACAACTGACCGAGCTCGTCTTCTCCCGGCTGGCACCGGGCGGAAAATTGCTCAACGTGGCCCTGAAAGAGAAGCTGGCCAGGCTGGACGTGCTGCGCATTGCAGACAAGAGCCTGTCGGTGATTGGGTCCATCGACTCGTTGAACAACAGCTTTGAACGGGCCTACGCCATGATCCGGGATGGTGCTGTGCCGGTCGCCGGATTGATCAGCCATGTGTTTGATTTCTCTGACTATCAACAGGCATTCAAGACGGTCGGCTGTGACATTGCCAACCAGGCCATGGTGCCGCTCGTTACACCGAACTGCAAAGTGCTGGTGCGTCTTGCGGATATCCACTGACCATGAGAGACACCATGCAGTCCATGACGGTTATTTTTGATATCGACGGAGTGATCGTCGACAGCGAGCAGCTTCACTTCGATGTGCTGCGCCATCTTGCGCCAGAGCATGCCTGTTATTACCAGCCGCAACAGCTGATCGGCTTGAGCCTGGAGGAGACGCTTGAGCATATGAGGGGGCCACGGGAGCAGCAGGCCGATATCACGGCGAAGACGGTGGCAACCTACAAGGCGCAGCTGAGCGAGGCGTACCTTCGCCCCGGTGTCCGAGCCTTGATCGACGCCTTGCAAGTGGCCGGGATCCCGTTCGGGTTCGTCTCGACGGCCCCCCGGGATATCTGTCTGGCCAATATCGCGCTGCTTGGTTTGCAGGATCCCCCGAGGCTGATCTCCGATGATGACGTGTTGCGGACCAAGCCCAGTCCCGATCCCTATCTGGCCATGCTCGACATCCTAGAGGCGAGGGGGGATCGCGTGATCGTGGTGGAAGACACCGACCTCGGGGTACTGGCGGCAACACGGGCGGGGATCGCCGCCGTGTATGGCTGGCCCCACGGGTTGTCAGAGCAGCAGCACTACCGGGATGCCACCGCCACCATCGAGCGGCTGGGCGATATTGCTCCCTTTGCCGCACTGTGTCCCGCCCTCTGAATCTTTGCTCCCTGGCAGCAGGGAGCATGTTAGGAAGTCAATCATGTCAGAACTAACCATGCCGGTGTTGATCCAGCAGCCCATCCAGGCTACCCGAAAAGCCTTTTTCATAGCCGGTTTCAGCCTGGCCACATGGGCCCCCTTGATCCCGCTCGCCAAAGAGCGGCTCCATGTCGATCACGGTGCCATGGGGGCCATCTTGCTGGCCTTTGGCCTCGGTTCTTTGCTGATGATGCCGTTGTCGGGTCTGCTGGCGGCGCGCTACGGCTGCCGGCGCGTCTTTACCTCCGCCTTGCTGGTGGTGCTGCTCACCATGCCCGCGCTGGTGCTGCTGGATCAGGTGCTGGCGATGGCGCTGGCGCTGTTCGTGTTCGGGGCAGGGGTCGGCGCCATGGATGTCGTGGTCAACATTCATGCGGTCATCACGGAAAAACGGGCCGAAAAGCCCATCATGTCCGGCTTTCATGCCCTGTTCAGTCTGGGCGGCATTATGGGGGCTGGCCTGGCCAGTGCGCTGCTGGCATCCGGGGTGTCGCCGCTCCATGTGATCTTCATGGTGCAGGCGCTGTTGCTGCTACTCATGCTGTCGGCCTGGCAGGGGCTGTTGAATGAGTCACAGCCGCGGGATACCCCGTTTTTTGCGCTGCCCCATGGCAGCGTCATCATGCTGGGGGCCCTGTGCTTTATCGCCTACATCATGGAGGGCGCCATGCTCGACTGGAGCGGGATCCTGCTGCTGGGCCTGCCGGATATCCATGCCAGCCAGGCGGGGATAGGGTATACCCTGTTTGCCATCACCATGACCATGGGCCGCTTTACCGGCGATCGCCTGATTGGCCGGTTCGGGCAGCGGCGGGTGTTTGTCGCCAGCGCCCTCTTGGCCACCTGCGGCTTTGCCATGCTGGTGCTCGGTGCGTCACTATGGGGGCTGGCTTGCGCCTTCTTGTTGACAGGTTTCGGTCTTGCCAACATAGCGCCCATGCTGTTCACCGCCACGGGGCGCCAGCAGGCCATGCCGGATGCATTGGCGGTGGCCGCCGTATCGACCATGGGTTATTCCGGCATTCTGCTGGGGCCGGCCATGATAGGGGGGCTTGCCCACCTGTTCTCATTGATGGGGGCGTTTGCCTGCATCACGGCGCTCTCTTGCGCGCTGTTTCTCTGTGCCCGCCGGCTCCGGCTGGGTGGATGCCCCGAATAGATTGCTGAGGAGATAACGCCTATGAACAAGGAATTCAATACATGGTCCTGGCTCAACGAGCCGGCCAGCTGGCAGCTGGATGGCGACCGCGTGCGGGTGGTGACCGACCATCGGAGCGATTTTTGGCAACGCACCTGGTACGGTTTTGAACGCCATTCAGGCCACGTCTACGGCTGCGAGGTGGAGGGGGACTTCACGTTTCAGGTGTGTGTGGAGGGGGATTACACCACCCTGTATGACCAGGCCGGTCTGATGCTGATCCACAACGAGCAGCACTGGCTGAAGGCGGGTATCGAGTTCAACGATGCCCAGCCCATGATAGGCAGCGTGCTGACCCATCCCCACTCCGACTGGGCAACCGGGCTCTTCCCGGGCGATGCCCGCCGCTTCTGGCTGCGCCTGACCTTGGTCAACGGCGCCTTGCGTCTGCAATATTCCTGCGACAAGCAGCACTGGCCCCTGTTGCGCCTGTGTCCCTTTGTGGCCGGCCCCCGCCACTTCATCGGCATCATGTGCTGTACGCCGGAGCGGGAGGGGCTGGCGGTCACCTTCTCCGATATTCGCCTCTCCCCACCGCTTGGCAAGGCGTTGCATGATTTGAGCTGAGCCACCCTCTGCTTGCCATGGTTTGCACCAGAAGGGCCGGGGATGAGGGAAAGTAAGCCATATGGGCACGGTGCACGGCGCTGCGCTTGTTGCACCTTACGGTGGGATGTCTGTGGGGGTCGCCGTGGTGTGCTCCCTTCTCCCCTCGCGGGAGAAGGGTTGGGGATGAGGGGGAAGGTATCGCCTGTGATGACCGGCAAAAAAGAGGGAGGCCAATGCCTCCCTCTTTTTTTACCGCAACTCACGGCATCAGATATCCACCTGGGAGCCGAGCTCAACGACCCGGTTGGGCGGGATCTCGAACTGATCCGGCGCGCGCAGGGCGTTGCGCTGCAGCAGCATAAAGAGCTTGCCGCGCAGATAGAGGTACCAGGGGCGCTCCTTCATGATCAGCGATTCGTGGGCCATGAAGAAGGAGGTCTCCATCATCCGGCAACTCAGCCCCTCGGCGTTGCAGCGGTGGAAGATCTCCTCCACGTTGGGGGTCTCGCGCCAGCCGTAGCTCGCCACCACCCGCCAGAAGGTGGGGGAGAGCTGCTCGATGCAGACCCGGCGTACGTTGTGGACGTAGGGCACCTCTTCCACCCGCAGGGTGAGCAGGATGAGCCGCTCGTGCAGCACCTTGTTGTGCTTGAGGTTGTGCAGGAGCGCATGGGGGATCACATTGACCACCCGCGACATATAGACAGCCGTGCCGGCCACCCTGGTCGGCGGGGATTTTTCCAGCGAGGCAATCATCGGCTCCAGCGAGTTGCCGTGCTCGTTCAGGCGGCGAATAAGCTGAAAGCGCTCGCTCTTCCAGCTAGTCATCACGGTGAACATTACAGCCCCCAGGGTGAGCGGCAGCCAGCCGCCGGAGAAGATCTTGGCGAGGTTGGCGGCAAACAGCGGCACGTCGATGGCCAGCAGCGCGATAAACAGCGCAGCCACCAGGTACTTGTTCCAGTGCCAGCTGTGGCGGGCCACCGAGCAGGAGAGGATGGAGGTGAGCACCATGGTGCCGGTCACCGCGATGCCGTAGGCCGCCGCCAGGTTGCTGGAGTGTTCGAAGCTCATGATGACGATCACCACCGAGATATAGAGCATCCAGTTGATGACCGGAATATAGATCTGGCCGGACTCCTGCTCGGAGGTGTGCACGATGCGGATGGGTGAGAGATAACCGAGCCGCACCGCCTGCCGGGTCAGCGAGAAGACCCCGGAGATCACCGCCTGCGAGGCGATCACCGTCGCCAGGGTCGCCAGCAGCAGCAATGGCAGCAGCGCCCATTTCGGTGCAAGCAGGAAGAAGGGGTTGGTGATGGCCTCGGGATGGGCCAGCAGCAGCGCCCCCTGGCCGAAGTAGTTGAGCACCAAAGAGGGCAACACCACCATAAACCAGGCGCGCCGGATCGGGCTCTTGCCAAAATGGCCCATGTCGGCGTAGAGCGCCTCCACCCCGGTGATGGCCAGCACCACGGCGCCGAGGGCAAAGAAGGAGGCGGTCTGGTACTTGGCAAAGAAGCGCAGCGCCCAGACGGGGTTGAGCGCCCCCAGCACCTCGGGATGCTGGAAGATGCTGTTCAGGCCCAGCACCGCGAGGGTGATGAACCAGGTGAGCATGATGGGGGCGAACAGCTTGCCCACGGTGGCGGTGCCATGTTTCTGGATGGCGAACAGCAGGGTCAGCACCAGCACCGAGAGCGGCACTATATAGGGATCGAGGGAGGGGGCGGCGATGTTCAAGCCCTCGATGGCCGACATCACCGACATGGCCGGGGTGATCACCACCTCGCCATAGAAGAAGCTGCCGCCAATCAGCCCCAGGATGATCAGCAAGGGGGTCCACTTGGCCGGGGTGTTGCGGGTGGCCAGCGACATCAGGGTGAGGATGCCCCCTTCGCCGGCGTTGTCGGCCCGCATCACGAAGGAGAGGTACTTGACCGAGACCACCAGGATCAGCAGCCAGAAGATCAGTGAAAGAAAGCCCAGGATGGAGGCGGGCTCTACCCCGAAACCGAACTGGCCGGAGAGGCACTCGCGCAGGGTATAGAGCGGGCTGGTACCGATGTCGCCATAGACCACGCCGATCGCCGCCAGCGTAACGCCGGACAGGGCTTGTTTGTGATTACCGTTCATGAAGTTGTCTGTCAGTTTGATGGTGACGATTGGCCAGCACGGGCCGCCCCCGTCTATCGGGCGTGCGGCAGGTGCCGCAGGAACGCATTAATGGATTGCGATGGGAAAGGGAGCTAACTGGATATAAAGAGGCTCATCATGGGACACAGTCTGTTCATCTGCCGTTAAGGGTATAATGACACACACTTTGCGGGACTATGCTCAGTTATAAATAATCAAAAGTTCAATTTGAGTAAGAGAACTAAGG